>JAEEJT010000136.1 GCA_016282055.1 Bacilli bacterium | reverse complement strand
CTCATCTTCTCACTATCAGCAAGATTTCCTTGACATCCATAAGTCTTAATAAGATAGTATTTACCTTTACCTATGTCTTTTAATTTATCATCTTTATAATATCTTATTATTTTAGTATCTTTCTTTATTCTTTTTCTTGCATCACTTAATGATGGAATTACATATTTACTAAACTTTTCATTTATTGTCTTCTTATTCATATTAACAACTTTTAACCTCTATTATCTTCTTAAAATCATCATCAGTCATAGAATAACAACATAAATCATTAATAGTGTTATCATATAACATATATCCTTTTCTTCTTATACCTTCAAATTTAAATCCTAACTTCTCAGTGACTCTTTTACTCCTATCATTATTCATAAGTGTAGAGCATTCAATACGCTTTAAATTAAGAGTAGAAAATCCCCAAACAACAAGTGGCCAACTTGCTTCCCCTGCATAACCATTACCCCAATATTTAGGACTAATGGTATAACCAAGCTCAGCTTTAAAATCCTTAATGTATGAATGTAATTCACATGTTCCAATCATTTTATCTTCACTCTTTAAAATAATTGCAAAAACACCTAACTGACCAAATTGATGTTTTTTATTAAATGATTTAATAACTTCACGTGTATAAGATAAACTAGTATGTGGTTCCCATCCAGCCATAGGACCAACATAAGGAATGGACGCATATTCGTTCATATCAAACATATCATCTTCTTTAATTTCTCTTATAATCAAACGTTCAGTTTCAAACATTGGAAGATTTGTTCTCATATAATCACCTTGATATAATTTTATAATAATTTGTATTTTTTTTCAATATACAACAAATAACTAAACAAATTAAAAATTGTCCAATAAATGGACAATTAATTTAATATTCTTAATTTTTCTATTTTCTTAACTTTATAAGTATTATCATCAATTGTAAGAACTATAGCACAAAATTGACTAACTCCATCATCACAAGGTTCAAATCTTTTCTTAGATTCTTCAAAATATCTTTCAACGATGATATCTTTTTTAACACCAATTACTCCATCAATAGGACCAGTCATACCAACATCAGATATAAATGCTGTACCATTTGGTAGAATTCTCTCATCATTAGTTTGAACATGAGTATGTGTACCATAACAACATGTAATCTTACCATCAAAAGCATAACCAAAAGCAATTTTTTCACTTGTTGATTCGGCATGGAAATCACAAATAATAATATCACTATCTATTTCATCAAGTAATTTTCTAGTTTCTAAGAATGGATTAGTTACTTCATCTGTCATAAATACTTGTCCTAGCATTTGAAAAACAGTGATTTTAATTCCATTATAATTAACAGTAACATATCCTTTACCACGAGTTTCTTTATCAAGATAATTATATGGTCTAACTAAGCATTTAGCATCATCTATAATATTAAATATACTCTTTTGATTGAAAGAATGATTACCTAAAGTAATAACATTAACTCCTTGTTCAAGTAACCAATGATAATGTCCTTCATTCATACCTTTGCCATGAGAAATATTTTCACCATTACATATAACAAAGTTTATTTTTCTTTCTTGTTTAATTTTCTTTAAATTTTCTTCTAAACTTTTTCTACCTAATTTAGAAAAAACATCTCCGATTATTAGTATTTCCATATAATCTCCTTTAAAAAATGCTTCTATAAAATAGAAGCATTATTTTTTTATTTTGCTGTTTCCTGAACTCTTGTTTCACGAATAACTGTTACTTTAATAGTTCCAGGATAAGTCATAGTACTTTCAATCTTCATTCTAATATCACGAGCAAGTTTATAAGCAAGTGTATCATCAACTTCACTTGGTTTAACAAGTACTCTAATTTCACGTCCAGCTTGTAAGGCATATGATTTATCAACACCTTTGAAATCATTACAAATTTCCTCAAGTTGAGTTAAACGCTTAATATAGTTTTCAATTGATTCACTTCTTGCTCCAGGTCTTGCAGCAGATAATGTATCAGCAGCACTAACAAGTTGAGCAATAATAGTTGTTGATTCTTTATCTCCATGATGTGATGCAATAGCCTCTATCACTGTTGCATTTTCATGAAACAAAGTAGCAATATCTACACCAATATCAACATGGCTTCCTTCAACTTCACTATCACAAGCTTTACCAATATCATGAAGTAATCCAGCACGACGTGCAATCATTTCATTTTGTCCAATTTCACTAGCAAGTTTACCCGCTAAGAATGCAACTTCCATAGAATGATCCAATACGTTTTGACCATAACTTGTACGATATTTTAATCTACCAATTAATTTAACAAGTTCAGGATGAACTTTACCAATACCAGTTTCAAATACAGCTTTTTCTCCAGCTTCTCTTAACTCATTATCAAGTTCTTTTCTAAACTTACTAACTAATTCTTCAATTCTTGATGGTTGAATTCTACCATCAGAAATTAATGACTCTAATGTTCTTCTTGCGACTTCTCTTCTAATTGGATCAAAACTAGAAATAACTACAGCTTCAGGTGTATCATCAATAATTAAATCAACACCAGTGCTTGCTTCAATAGCACGGATATTACGACCTTCACGACCAATAATACGACCCTTCATTTCATCATTTGGTAGTGGAACTACACTTACAGTTTTTTCACCAATAGCTTCTGTTGCATATTGTTGAATAGCATTAGCAAGTAACATTTGTGCTTTTTTAGCACTTTCAGTTTTAGCTTTTTCTTCAGCTTCTTTAATGACACCAGCAATTTCTAGTGACATTTCTTCTTCAATACGAACTAAAATTATCTTTTTAGCTTCTTCAACCTTCATACCAGAAATCTCAATTAATTTTTGATTTTGCTCAGCAATTAATTCGTCGACTTTTGCATATTGTTTTTCAAGTTCGTTTTTAAATTGATCAATCTTTTGTTCTTTTGAATTTAAACTTTCCTCACGTTTGTCAAGATTGTTACTACGATTATCTAATCTTGTTTCACGATCAGATAACTTTTGTTCCATTTCAGTAACTGATTTTTTTCTCTCTTTAATTTCTAAATCAGTTTCTTGTTTCATCTGTTTAAGTTCTTTTTCAGAATCTTGTTTAAGTTTATAAAGCTCTTGCTTCATTTCAATAACAGATTTTTTTCGATTGTCTTCTGCTGCTTTTCTAGCATCTTCAATAATCTTTTGTGCATTAACACCAGTTCTCTTATAATAAGAGCGGATTATTAAGATTCCTAAAGCAGAACCAACTAATAAACATAAAATGCCGGCGATAAGACCTGTTACGATGGCATCAGTTGCAGTTAATGTAACGATACCTAACATTTCTTTTCCTCCATGTATATTTTATTTAAATTATTTGAAATTAACTTAATTTAAACCAATGTAATTATACTACAAAAAATACGTATAGTCAAACAAGATTATAATATTTTTATAAATAAAATTAAGGGTGTTTAAAATTGACTTTAAGGCTATATTTTAGTATAATAATTACATTATGAGGTGAAAAAAATGTTTGATTGGATTTCAGGTTTAAATACCTTTCTTTTAGTATTGATATTTTTAGTTGGACTAGTTTTAATAATAAAAGGTGGGGATTGGTTTGTTGATTCAGCAAGTTGGATTGCTGAAAAATCAGGAATACCAAAATTTATAATTGGAGCAACAATAGTAAGTATTGCAACAACAATTCCAGAACTTGTAGCAAGTGTTGTTGGTACAATAAATGGTTCTATTGATATGGCTATTGGTAATGCTGTTGGAAGTGTAACAGCAAATACTGGATTAATTTTAGCTGTATCATTAATATTTATGCCAGGAAATGCTGATAGAAAGCAAATAGGATTTAAGAGTATATTATTAATGATAATTACAGCAACACTATTAATCCTATCAATAAATGGATCAATTTCTGTATGGAATAGTATTGTTATGATACTTTTATTCTTCTTATTTATATATGAAAATGTTAAACAAGCAAAAGTTGAAACAAATAATGAAGATATTGAAAAAACAAAAGTAAAACCAACAGGTAAAGAGATAACAAAAAATATATTATTATTTATACTTGGAGCTACATGTATATTCTTTGGTGCACAATTCCTAATTAATTCGGGAACTGAAATGGCACATAAAATAGGTATATCAGAAGCAATAATCGGTTTAACTTTTGTTGCTATTGGAACAAGTTTACCTGAACTTGTAACAACAATTACAGCAATAGTAAAGAAACAATCAAGTTTATCAATTGGTAATATAATAGGTGCTAACATTATTGATATGTCTTTAATCTTACCAATTTGTTCATTTGTTAATGGTAATAACTTACCAGTCTCACTTAGAACATTTACAATTGACTTACCAGTTTCATTAGGAATAATGATAATAGTATTTATTCCATCCCTTATAACTAAAAAATTTTCTAAATGGCAAGGTATTACAATATTAACTATATATATTGGTTATATTGTATCAATGGCTATTATAGGATAAAAAAAGATTTCCACGATTGTGGAAATTTTTTTATTTTAAATATTTACTATTTTCTATTATCTAAAAGAAAACTCCTCTAGCTTGTTGTTTAATTTCTTGAGATGTAGCAAATGGGATTCTTGTTGTATAACCATTCTTAGCAGCAACAATCATCTTTGTTGGCCAAGCTTGAATATCTGAATTCCATTGATTTACTGTATCATTATATACTTCACGAGCAGCAGTGATTTCTTTTTGTAAATAAGAATTTTGTTGCATAGCATCAGCAATTTCTTTATGTGCTTGTAAATCTGGATAATTTTCAAAAGCAATGTTAATCTTTTTAGAAACTCCATCAAGTTCATCTTGAATAGTATTTCTTGTATTGTCATCACCAGTTTGAGCTCCAGAACGATAAGCAGCAATCTTAGTAAAAGTTTCTTTATCAAGATCAATTGCTTTATCTAAAAGTTTTGCACAGTTTTGTAAAATAACAACTCTTTGTTCAAGATAGTTATCTATTTGAGATGCATCATGTTGTAATTTTTGTTCAAGTTGTCTTAAATAAGTTCCAGCTTTAATCTTCATAATTAAGAAAATAAGACCAGGAAGTATACCTAAAACCCATAATAATACTTCAAAAACTTTAGATCCAGTTCCAACAACAACAGGAATTTGTTTTTGAATTACATTAATATCTCTTCCTTGTTCGTTAATAGGACCATTTAATTCATCTAATTGATTTGCCATAGTTATTCTCCTTTTCTTTGTAATAGGCTTTTAAATTTATCTACTGCTTCGTTATTAAATCCATTATTTAATAAATAAGACATAAGACCTCTCTCATATATTATACCATTTTTTCTTGTATTATGTACAATGTTTTGATAATTTTCATCACTACTGTTATTATAGAATTCATGTTTAGATAATTTTGTATCTTCAATTCCCATAAATGATTCTTGTTCTAATGGTATATATTCATACCATACAACCGGAACATTATGAAAACGTCCATCTCCACCAAGTTTAGATATATACTCAGTATGAGATATTGTCTTAAATGAATGAGCTGTAATCTTTACTATATCTTCTTTATTATTCTTTCTTTCAAGATTTGTCTTTAAAATAACAGGTGTTACAGTATCTTTATGTTTTAAAATATCTTTATCAAACTTATTAGCAAATGATTCTTGTTCATATCCAGTAATATTTGCTTTATAAGGTATATTATATATATACTCATGTGTTTTAGTTTGTTGATAAGCAGGAATAGATAGCAATGGTGCTAAATCAAAATAAAGATTTTTAAAATATAAATCATAATAATCAATAAATCTTTCTTTCATGTTTTCTAGATCAAAACCAATAAATTCATTTGGATTAGTAGCATAATTAAATCCTTGAGAATGATCTGAAGTAATATAATTTAAACACTTTCTTTTTTGGAAATAGAAATCATCACCAAATGGTTCTTTTGTTTTTAATAAATCAACAATATTTTTTTGAGCAAGTGGAGTAAATAATAATCTAAATTCTACTTCATTATCTCTATCATCACCATTAAATAATACTTCAAATTCACTATTAGCCATTTTAGTAAAATTCTCACCAGTCTTAAGTGATTTAGCAACTTTTTTATTAAGTTGTTTATCACCTTTCTTAACCATTGATTTAATTTGTTTTTCACTCATATTATTAACATTTGTTGGCTCATGACCAAAACTTAAATTAGGTGCAGCATCACATCCATAAACGAGTTTAGTATTATAATAATAGAATGGAGCTGGTTTTACTACTTGAGCTGTTAAAACTTGAGTATGATATTGTGTATGAGAATGACCTTGAGAATCTCTATATGTTGTAGTCCAATGAATAGTAATAGATCCTTGATATACTTTATCACGCATTTCTTGATTATAAGTATTAACAATAACAAATGGATTACCTTCAATATCACCACTTCTAACATATTGAGTAGATGAATTTGGATCAAGATTATCACTAAAACCATATTTTTCACATAGATATTCAAACTTATCAGTTTGGAAGACATCATCTATTCTAATAATAGGTGTTGTCTTTTCAATAATTCTTGAAGTCATATTCCAATCAAATGCTTCATTTAATCTATTAACAATTCTAAAAGCATTATCTTGATGTTCTTTTGCTAAAGAAAAGTATTCTTCTTTCTTTTTTCTTCTTGCTTCAATTTGTTTATTTATTTTATTTTTAATTTGTATAATAACAAATATCCCACAAATAATTAAAACAATTGGTAAAACAATAAATAAAACTTTTAAAAAGTTAGTTTGTTCTTGTGATAAATAGAATAATATACCACTAGCAACAAACATTATTACAACAAGAGTTATTAATAATCCTTTTATATTTTTACTTTTATTTTCTTTCTTTTCCCACGCTAAAGCATTTTTTGTATTCTCATTAAATTGTTTAACTTCATCTCTATTAGCTTCAACGTTAATCTCATTGTTTTTAACAAGTTCATCGAAGTAATTAGATGCATTATCTCGAATTAAATTCTTAAACAAATTATTATATTCTTTAAGTGGCTCTAATATTTCTTTATTTTCCATAATATATGTCCTTTTTAATAATTATATCATATATTTAAACTAATTATTAATTTTATTTCAATTTAATAGCAAGTCCACCTGTAGATGTTTCTTTATATTTTGCTTGTAAATCATATCCTGTTTCTTTCATAACTTGAACTACACTATCAAAAGATACTTTATGTTGTCCATTTGTAAGCATTGCATAATTACATGCATTATAACTAAAAAGGCTACTCATTGCATTTCTTTCAATACAAGGTATTTGTACCATACCATCAATTGGATCACATGTCATTCCTAAATGATGTTCTAAAGCAATTTCAGATGCGTACTCTACATATCTTATATCATGAGCTTTAAGGTATGCTAACATTCCACTAGCTGCACTACAAGCTACCCCTACTTCACCTTGGCATCCAACTTCAGCTCCGCTTATACTAGCATTAGTCTTAACAATATTACAAATAAGACCAGCAACAGCTAAACACTCTAGTAAATCTTCTTTACTTACTTTATTATGATAGTATTCACTAAACAATACTCCAGGTATTACACCACTACTACCACATGTAGGACTAGTAACTACTATTCCTCCATTGGCATTCTCTTCACAAGTAGCTAAAGTTAAACTATACACTAAAGTATTAAAATCTTTTGTTTTTAAATATTTTTGATAAAATTCATTCGCTTTTCTATTTATTTTAAGTCTACCAGGTAAAATACCTAAATTATTTAATCCTCTTTGGATAGTTTCTTCCATAGTATCAAATATCATATTCAAATAATCAAATATATCTTTATCAAAAAGTTTTATATAATCAATAATAGTAATTTTATTAAATTCAATATAATTTATAATATCTGTTAATGTTTTATGGGGATAAACTTCATTTTTAAATGCATTTCTTGGTTCATTTAATTCTTTTAACATTCCTCCACCAACACTAAATACAAGCCAACTATCAATTTCATTATTATTTTTATCATAAGCTATAAATTTCATGCCATTAGAATGATAATTATAAGACATATCATATTGAAATTTTATAGTGCATCTTTCTTCACCAAATATATTTAAAATTGTTATATCAGTTAAATGTCCTTTTCCAGTTAATGCTAAAGATCCATATAACTCAACAACAAAAAAGCTAGCATTAATATTACGTTCAAGAAACTTTTTTGCTGCTATAGCAGGTCCCATAGTATGAGATGAACTTGGTCCATTTCCTACTTTATATATATTTCTTATTGATTCCATAAATACTCCTTATAAACACAAAAATAGATATGTAATTTAACTTAAAATAACTTTTTATAAAATATATCAATAATCTTATTTGTTTAATTCAAATGTATTATAACCCAAATTTTGGGTTAGATTATATTTGATATGAAACTTTAAATTATTTATTATTTTTAAAACATTTACTATACATATATTATACTTAATTTAATATATTTTTAATAGATATTTTTAAATTTTATTATAAAAAAAAGAT
>JAEEJT010000135.1 GCA_016282055.1 Bacilli bacterium | reverse complement strand
TATCATAATTTGGTAAATTTATACTTTTTAATGACGAACAATTATAAAACGTAAAATTAGAAGATTCTCTTAAATTTGGAAAATTTACTTTCGTTAATGATGTACAATTTTTAAAAGTCCAATTTCCAATTCTTTTTACTAATGGACAATCAGCAGATAATAATTTTGAACAATCTGAGAAATTTTCAGTTACAAGATTTGTTGTTTCTAGTCCAATTTTTACATTTTTTAATGATTGATTAGTCCTAAATTGATACCACATATTGTTGAGATATAAATTTTCACAAGATATAGATGTTGATAAATTAATTGTTGTTGTTGCTGTTTGTTCAATTCCTGTCCAAATTGTTCCACCTGTTGCGTTAATTCCTGTCAAAGCATCATTTAAATTTGCTAAATCAGTTTCTATTATTAAATTTTGATTAGGTGTTAAATTAAATGTTAAATCTGTTGCTATACTTTTAGAAATAACAATATTTTTAATATAATTCATATTTTCATTTAAATAATTAATAGCATTTAATGATGTTATTGTTTCTGCTGTTTCTTCATCTTCTTTAATTGTAATTGTTCCGTTATCTTCAAGAATTTTAACCCAATTATATGTAATAAGCAAATTTTCTAATTCTTCATCAATTGTTGATGTAATAATAGCTTTTATTATTCTTTTTAATAATTGTTTTAATGCTTGTGATTGTAATAATTTTGTTATTCCTATATTTTCTTCTTCTAAATCATTTATTATTTCAAAATTTGGAATGTTTGAAACAACAGATGATAAAGATGTAATAGCAGATGTATTATTATTAACATTTCCTTCTAATGTTGTTATTCTTGATGTATTGTTATTAACAATTCCTTCTAAAGTTGTTAAACTTGTATTACTAGCAGCTGATAATTCTAAAGCGTTTAATTCTGTATCTAAATTATTAACCAAATCGCCCATTGTTGATAAACTTGTTGTTAAATTATCAATTTCATTATTCATTCTTATAATTTCACTATTCATATTATTAGTTAAGCTTTTTAATCCTGTTATTGTGTTTGTATTTTCATTTCTAACATTTCCTAAATATTTAGTTGTAAATGTACTCATTTAATTAGAATAAAAATATATTAATTTATACACCATTCCAAAGTGTTAATTGACTATCACCAGTTAATGAACCTTCATTACCATTTATATTAATAACATAATCTGAACCTGTATCATTAGAAGTTAAATGTATTCCTGGGTCAATTGATACAAAATGACGACTAGCTATATTACAAACCATAGCATCAAAAGTAAAGAAGAAATCAGCATTAAAAGTACTATGAACACAAATTAAAGTTGGATATTCAAATACTGTTAAACCATCTGTTATAGCTGCTGTTTTAGCTCTTGAACCATCATTAAAGATAACCATTAAAGCATTATTATAATGGTCATCAGAAGTATTTAATGTTAATTCAGCTTTATAAAATTTGGTAGTTGTTCCAACAATTGAAGAATCATAACCACGACATTGATTTACTTTACCACCAGCAGTTATGAAAGCAATATAAATACCAGCATAATAATTTGAATAATTTGTAGAATTTGTTGAATACATGAAAGCAACATAAAGGCCAGCATTTGAAACAGTATCAGTAGGTACAATATAATCATCAGTTATACGAATTGGATAAATATGAGGTAAATTATAACTTGATGAAGTAGCAGAACATAAACAAATATCAACAGGTACTTTATAAGTTGTATTACTTGATGATGAACCACCAGATGAAGAACCAGAAGGTATTTTTGATACAACCCAATTCTTTAAATTAGTCATTCCTTCATAATCAGTTGATGTATAAGTTGATGTTAAATCACTCTTAACTTTATCAGCTATATAATTATTTAAATTTGTCATTTCTTCATAATCTTCACTTGTATAATTTTTAACTCTATCATCAATTAATTCATCAGCATTTGTAAAATATTTAGTTGTAAATACACTCATTTAATATAAAAATAAAATAGTATTATATTGGAGTGAAACGAACAAAATTCAATTCCATATATTATACAACACATCACCAACAACAGCAAAAGGTTTAATTGGATTTGCTATAATTCCTGTATTTTGATTATAATCATGCCAAGATTTTAAAAATTCTTTAGTATTATTTGCTTCTGACATTCCAGTTATTAATTTACCATATTCACTAGCTGTATTAGGTAAGCTTTTAACAGCTGATGATAAAACACCACCAACAACAGGTACAGCATTTAAACCTTCACTTAATGGTTTAACAATTGATTGAACAATTTTAGAATTAGCAGCTTTAGTAATACCTTTACCAACGTTTGCTATTATTTGTTTAACTTTCTTTAATATACCTATCATTTTAAATGAATATAAATTTCAACATTGTTGATAAAAAATGCTTCGCATTATTTTTATTTTTTTAGCTATTAAATGAATTCTAAGATAACTCAAGCACTATCCGCAAAAGAATCTGGAGATATTACCAAATATTTCGAAGAAGTTGATAAAATAATTTCTTTAAATGATGGTATCCATGATAATAAAATGTTAAGTATGGAATGTTATGATAG
>JAEEJT010000134.1 GCA_016282055.1 Bacilli bacterium | reverse complement strand
CAGATATGGATTATTATTTAATTGATCCAAGTAAAATTGAAGAAAAAATAACTCCAAAAACAAAAGCAATAATAACTGTCCAATTATATGGACAATCTTGTGATATGGATAAGGTAAATGAAATAGCTAAAAAGCATAATTTAAAAGTTATTGAAGATGCTGCTCAGGCACATGGTGCTTTATATAATGGTAAAAGAGTAGGGTCACTTGCTGATGCGGCTGCATTTAGTTTTTATCCTGGTAAAAACTTAGGTGCATTAGGTGATGCTGGTGGTGTTGTTACTAATGATAAAGAATTAGCTGATAGAGTTAGAGAATATGCAAATTATGGCGCAACAGTTAAATATCACCATGATGTTAAAGGAACAAATTCTAGATTAGATGAGATGCAAGCTGGATTTTTAGATATTAAATTAAAATATTTAGATGAAACAAATCAATATAGAAGAAATGTAGCTGATAAATATATGAATCTAATTGACAATAACCAGATTATATTACCAAGCGTTGCTTCAACTAATGAACATGTATGGCATCTTTTTACTGTAAGAACTAATGAAAGAGATCTTTTTCAAGAATATTTAAAGGAAAATGGAATAGAGACAGTTATACATTATCCAATACCTATTCATAAACAAAAGGCATATTCTGAATTAAATAATGATGAATATCCTGTTGCTAGTGATATAGCCAATACTATAATTAGTTTACCTATGTATTATGGTATTACAGATGAACAAGTTGAATATGTAGCAAATGTTGTTAATGAATATGATGAGGGAAAAATCAAGGTTAAAAGTTTAAATGGGTAAGTTGAATTATACATATTATAATAGATTAAAAGATTTATTATTAGATAGAAAAATATTAATATCTAAAATAAAAAAAGATTTGGATGATAGTTATAGCTTTAATTCTATGTGGGAAATGCCAAGCGCAAGAAAAGAATATATCGAAATATTGAAGAGAATTCTTAGTAGATATAGTTTTGTTAGTTATTATAGATTAAAAAAAGAGTATAAAAAAGTTAAGAAAGAATTTGATAAAAAAATCAGAGTTGTTTTCTTTTGCTATGAATATCAAACCTTTCCAACTTTCAAAAGTGTTTATGATTTAATGAAAAATAGTGATGATTTTATCTGTGATTTGGTTCATGTACCTTTTTATCATACTGATAAAAAATATGATGGTAAAAAGGAATTATGTGATTATAAAATAAATAATTACAGTGAAGTTATTGAGTATGATGAATATGATTTGTCTTCATGTAGTCCTGATGTTGCTTTTTTTCTTAAACCATATGATTTGATACCAAAACAATACTATATAGATGAAATAGAAAAAGTAGTTGAAACAATAATCTATATTCCATATGGAATGGAAATAGGTGCGACTAAAGAATCAATGCGTTATCAATTTCAATTACCTTTACATGATAAGGCAACGATGTGTATATCATATTGTAGTAAACATTATGAAAGAGCAAAAAAATATTCTAAATCAAAAGGAAAGAATTTTTACTACATTGGTCATACACGAATGGATCTTGTAAATGAAGACTTTAGTAGCGAAAAGGATTATGCTAGTATTGTTAAGAAAGCACATGGAAGAAAAATCTTTTTATGGAATCCACACTTTACTATTGGTGATGGTGATAATTGGGGGTCTTTTAAACTATATGGCTTAGATATTTTAAAGTGTTTTTCTAATCATAAAGAATTATTTTTATTATATAGGCCACATCCATTTTTAGAGATGGCTATCGAAAATGAGTATAAGGATAACAAAGAAGTAATAAATGAATATAATAGTTTATTAAGGAATAATAAGGATAATATTTATGTCGACCATTCAGGTAATTATCTTATTAGTATGCAAGTATCAGATGTATTAATAAGCGATGCTAATTCATTTGTTCCAGAGTACTTAATTCATAATAAACCTGTAATCTATACGAAAAAAATAGGTACAACTGGATTTAAGAATAAAGAGTTAGAAAAAATGTTATATATTTGTAAGAGTAAAGAGGATATAATAAAATATATTAATCTTTTAAATTCTGATAATGATTTAAAAGCGTCTACACGTGTTAAGGATATTAAAAGAGTTTTTAAATATAATAAAAATAAATCAGTTTCAAAACAAATAATACAATTAATAAAAGAAAGATACAATTAAGTAGGTGAAATATATGAATAAAAAAACTGTTATTATTAGCTGTGCAGGTATGGGTACAAGATTAGGTATGAGTACTCCTAAATGCTTAGTGAAAGTAAATGGAAGATCATTAATTGAAATGATGTTAAATCAATTAGAAGATGTTGAAGATATTAGGGTAGTTGTTGGTTATAAAAAAGATGAAGTAATTTCTAAGGTAAAGGAAATTAATCCAAATGTAAAAATCTATGTTAATGATAATTATTCTAATACAGGAACTGCTGGTAGTTTTTGGAGTGCAATTGATGGAACAGAGAATGACTATGTTATGGCTATAGATGGTGATTTAATAATAAATCCTATTGATATGGAACATTTGATAGAAAGTACTGATGAATTTATTTGTGGAGAATTAACAAATACTGAAAATCCTGTTTTAGTAACTCTTGATGATAATAATAATGTGATT
>JAEEJT010000011.1 GCA_016282055.1 Bacilli bacterium | reverse complement strand
ATTGAACAAGATTTACCTGCAAATTATGTAGTAAAAGCAAGATTAAAAGATGGAGTAGAAGTTGGCGTAAATCCTGGTGATTACATTCTTGATAGTGAAGATTACGAAGCATGGGTAGAAGATTTAGAAGGTCACAAGATTGATAAATTTGATAGTACTATTACTAAACATGATATCAATTATACAATCTTAGAATCTGATGAAAAGATTCAAATAACTGTCAAACCAGTTGACCGCGTATTTGAATTTGATGGAACTAATCATGTGGCGACTGCTAATGATGTTGAAATTACTAGTCCTGGCAAACTTCGTCCTGGTGACCGAATTGAAGCAACAATTATTGGTTATGTTAAATATCCAGGTTCTCAAAGATCAGTTATTAGTCAAAAATCTGTTAAGATTTATAATGATAAAGATGTTGATGTAACATTCCTATACGATATTACATTGAATGAAGGTTTATTAACAGTTAATAATCCACCTAAATTATCATTAACGGCAAATTATGATGGACCATATGATGGCTTAACTCATCAAGCGGTAATTGATGAAGAAAGTTACACATTACATAGTAATTTCCGTTTGGATTATACTGTAAATGGTGATCGCCGCGAAGTAGGTACTAACGCTGCTGAAATCACATCTTATGATATTATTAATACATTAGATGGATCAAGCGTTAAAGAATACTTTGATGTTAAATTAAATGTTGGTCATGTAACAATTATGACCCTTGATATTGTAATTGAAGCTAATTCAGCTACAAAAGAATATGATGGCACACCTTTAACATGTGAAGGATGTAAACCAGTTACTGGATTACTTGCAGGTCATCATGCAGAAGTTGTGACTGATGGTTCAATTACTGAAGTTGGTAAGGCAAATAATATTATCGATGAATATCATATTTATGATACATATGGTAATGATGTTACTGGAATGTATGTAGTAACAACAAAGAGTGGTACGCTAACTATCGAAAAAGCGACAATTACAATCACTGTTAATAACCGTACTGCAACATATAATGGAAAAGCTGTTACAATCAATAACAAAGCCTTTAAGCATAATTCTCCTTTAGATATTTCTATTACTTTAGTGATAAAAGAAGATTATTACGAAAGAACTGGAACATATTTAAAGACTGTAGGTTCAACAAAACTTTATGTTGACCCTGAAAGTGTAGTTATCTTAAATGATAAAGGTGTTAATATTACTGATTGTTTCGACTTAGAAGCTGATGATGCTTTCGTTGATGGAACTTTAACAATCAAGAAGAGAAAGATAACACTTAAACCTGCTGATTTAGTTGTTCCATACAATGGTGAAACTTATACTGAAAGTAGTCTTACTCTTGATGATTATGTTCTTCAAGGAAATGATAGGATTATTAATTATAGGTTTGATGCTTTTGAAGCTGTTTACATTAGTGAAACAGAAACAAATATTACTCCAGGTACAGTTGTTATTTATGATAACTATGGAACTGGTGATGACGTTACTTATTGTTATGACATTACTTTAGATAGTGGTGTTATATCTATTGAATAAACTTAACTAGCCCTATGGGCTAAATAGGGCTAGTTATGATTTGTTTTATTTATTATATTGATTAATTAAAAAATATTATGGAGGTTCTTTATGAATAAGGGTTTAAAAGCCTATTTAAAATTAGGTATGCAAACAAGTAAAAGAGTAATAAAAGAACGTAAGGTTAGTCGTTTTAAATTCTATTTCTTGTGGTTTGCTACATTATTTAGTTATATTTTTGTATTACCTTCTCCATCATTTATCCAAGCAAATATTCGTATGGATAAACAAAATGCTGAGATGGGTACATATGATCTTACAAAGATCTTTGTTGATACGGATAGTCCAAAATCATTCTGGACTAGTTTGATGGCGCTATTAATAAAAACAGTATTATTTATTAGTGGTGTATTATTATTAGGATTATTAGCGTTCTTATTATTCTATTTAGGATCACTAATAGGACAAGTAACTGGTGTTCCAATGCTTGCGTTCTTATTACCAGTTCCTGCAGCTATTGGTTTAATAATTTTCATTTTTGGTTTTAGATTAGTGTTTATGCCATTATTCTATTATTTAAATAATGATAGCTCATTATCAATAACTAAAGCATTTAATGCAAGTGTACGTACAATGCGTGAACAAGGTAAACGTACAATGTTCTTCTTAGATTTCATTCATTTATTAATTAATGTTGCATATCTTGGCATTGCTGGATTTGTATCATATTATTTATTAGGACAAGACGTTGACTCATTAAAGATTATTGGTGTTCTTGCAATTGTATTATTCTTAGTTATTTATATCTTATTTGCATCTCGTTTAGGCATAGCTCATCGTGTTGCGAAATTAAAATTATTAGAAGATATTATGATTGACCCAAATCTAGCCGAAAATCCTCAACTTGTAAAAGAAAAGATGATTAAGCAAGGTTTAAGTAAAGATGAATTTTTAGTAAAATTATTTGATAAGAATCAAGAAGAAGCTCTAGAAGCAGATAAAGAAGAAAAAGAAAACGAAAATAGCAAATAAAAATTAAAAAATATATTTTAAGTAGGTGAGTTTTATGACACTTCAAGGATGGAGATTATTAACAATAGTGTTTGTGGGGATTGCAATATTAATTGTGCTAATCCTTCTTTTAGCGCACTTGTTAAAAAATAATTATCGATATAATTGCCGTGAAGATAAATTAATAAAGAAAGAAAAACTAAAAGGATCTCGTTATGCAGTTTATGAGGTGCTTGGACGTTCAGCATATTATATTGATAAATATGTCCTAAAAGAAAAAGGAAAGAGTTTGGAATTAATATGTGATTATGTTAATAATTATAATTTCATTTCTTACTATGTTTTGTTGTTCAATAAACGTGGTAAATTAATGAAGATTATGGAAGTCACAGAAAATAATACGGCAACTTGCTCTAAGTCAATAAAACTTCCACATAAATGTGAAAAAATAAATATTGTAGTTAATCACGTTAATGAAGAAGATTTAGGAGTAAAATTAAAGGCTGATGTTCCACTAGCAAAAATTAAAGTTTTTGCGATATTTGAATCAATTGCCTTATTCCTATTCTTATTTGCTCTTCGTCATGTATTAATTGAAATATTGTGTTTCAATTCGCAATTGTTATTTTTGATGAGTGATTATAACTTAATAAGTATTGTTATTATTGCAATATTCGCAGTGATTAATTTATTACTGATGAACGGAAATTTAAAAAAGACTTATGGTTATAAAAAGGTGAAAACTAAGAAAACAAGGAGGTAATGTAAGTGAGTTCATTTCAATATGAAAAAACCCAAAATATTGTTTCTAAGAAAAAAGAACTGATTTCTGCAAAAAAATACCTTCTTGCAAAAGATGGTGAGAATCAAAAATATGCAGTATTTCATTTAATAAATAATTATAAAGAAACAGTAAATAAAATTGTATTAATAATTAATCAATATGACAAAGATGGTAAACTTCTAGCCACAAATGAAGT
>JAEEJT010000133.1 GCA_016282055.1 Bacilli bacterium | reverse complement strand
GTTGAATATGCTAAAAGTATTGGATGCTATACTGCATGTATAGTTACTAGTAGTAATAGTATATTATCTCGTATTGTTGACTGTAAAATAGAAGCTATTTGTGGTAGTGAAATCATAACAGGTTCTACTAGAATGAAAAGTGGAACATGTCAAAAGCTTATTTGTAATATGATTACAACAACTATGTTTATAAAACTAGGTAAAGTATATAGTAATTTGATGGTTGATGTTATGCCTACAAATGAGAAACTTATTGAAAGAAGCAAGAAGATTATTATGGATGCTTGTGGATGTAGTTATGAAACTAGTAGCGATAAGTTTAATAAGTTTAAAAATATTAAAAAAAGTATATTATCTATATTATTAAATATAGAGGATGATAGAATTTTAAGTAAGATATTAAGTGATAATAATGATAATTTAAGAGAGGCAATTAGTAGTTATGATAAAACACGTTGAATTAGTTAATAAAGATGGTAAGATATTAAGAGGTTATCTTGATATGCCTGAAAATTTTTGTGGTGAAATCATTGTTATGTTCCATGGATTTACTGGCAATAAAAGCGAGCATGGATATCATTTTAGGAATATATCAAGATTAATGAGTAAAGAAGGATTTGCTTCTCTTCGCCTTGATTTTTCTGGAAATGGGGAATCAGATGGTGAATTTAAAGATTTTACTTTTGATACCATGATGGATGAAGCTAAGATGATTATTGATTATGCTTTTAGTCTTGATGGTGTAAAAGATGTTAGTTTACTTGGATTTAGTATGGGTGGGGCTGTTAGTTCTATTATGTCTAGCATTTATAAAAATAAAATCAAAAGAATTATTTTATGGAGTGCTGCAGCGTGTATTAAAGAACATATAAAAAATTACTATGAATCTGGAGTTATTCTTGAAAATAAAAATAGTTTACATGGAGCTTTTGAATTATCATATGATATGTATAAATCAATAGATAAATGCGAACCATTTAATGGTATTGAAACATATACTAATCCAGTATTGCTTGTTCATGGTTCTAAAGATTTATGCATTAATCCAAATTATAGTAAGGAATATAATAAACTTTATTCAAACTCTACTCTTCATTTCGTTGAAGGAGCTGGTCATGGATATGATCGTTATAATGAGTTTAATGAATTATATGATGTTACGATTAATTTCTTATTAAATAGGAAATAATTATTAATTAAAAGTAAGTGATTATAAGAGGCGTATATAACGCCTCTATTTTTAATTAAAAATTTTTTAAAATCGTTTTCAGATTTCATTGACAATTTTGAATATATAGTATAAAATATTTATGTAAACTTTTTCATAAAGTTATAAAATCTTATAAAAGGAAGGAAAAAGAAGATTTATGTTTAAAAACGTAAGAAAAATTTGTTTTGCCTTAATCTTATGTTTTGTTGCAGTTTTAGCAATTGCCTGCAATAAAAAAGTAGATAAAGACGAAGTATGCAAAGATTATTGCAAAGAATGTGAAACATGCGAAACTTGTGAAACATGCAATAATGCAAGTTCTGAGACTTGTAAAAATTTCCAAGATGTTGTTAAACCTACTCAACTAGGTTTTGCACAACCTGATGGTATGCCTTTAGAGGTAGAGGCTGGTGCTACTCTTAATGTTAACACTAAAGAAGTAGAACAACGCTGGATACCAGCTAATGCTGATCGTAGAGTTACTTATACATCATCAGATACATCTATTTTTACAGTTGATGCAAATGGTGTAATTACTGGTGTTAATCCTGGTGAAGCCACTTTAACTATTACTTCTTTATTAGATACAAATGTAACAACAGAATATCCTGTTGCTGTTTCTGACCCATTAGAATTAAATGCAAATGGTGTTATTACAAGAGAATTAGAAACAATTCTTGCAGGTATGCCTGCTGTTGTTTCAGATACATTTACATTCCCTACTACATGGAATCCAAGTGCAAATGTATTGTATCAAGATGGTAGTAATTATATAACTACTATTGGTCCTACTGAAGGACAAACTGAAGAAGTTAAACACAACATTACAGTTGTTGTTGAATTTGGTGGAATGAGTGATTCAAGAAGTGTAAGTATTCTTGTTGCACCAAACGCCAATGATAATAGCGTTGTTAGAATGAATAATGCTATTGCAATTGCTGATTTATATTTTGGTTCATTAACAAACGGTTCTGATAAGTTAACAAGTGATTATGCTTTACCAACAAATTTTGCTGGTGTAGGTGTTTCATATGATTCAACTAATGGTGCTGTTTTTAGTACAGATGGTAAATATACTAAACCATTAGATGATAGAAATATTAAGTTAACATTAGTATTAACTTATCCAGGAGCTAATCCAAAAACTTTAGACAAATATTTTGTTGCTGCTGGTTATACAAAAGAAGAAAAATTAGCATACATTCAAGAAAATACATTTGCTAATTATACAGGTAAAGGATTCAATACTGATATTGCATTACCTGACTTTGATGAAAAATTTGATGCTGAATTATCATATGTTTCATCTAATACAGATATTTATGCTAATAATGGTAAATTAGTTGCAGCTCCTGCTGAAGCAACTGAAGTTACATTTACTGTTACTGCAAAATACACTGCAGCTGTAGCTACTAATTCATTTGAAGAATCATTTAATGTTACTTT
>JAEEJT010000132.1 GCA_016282055.1 Bacilli bacterium | reverse complement strand
TTGTTCTATAAATATTAATTTCTATATCATCAAGCAACCCGTCAGAATCCAAATCATTAGTATTTTCAAGATTATATTTAATATCACTCATTTCTTTGTAATTTATTTTTAATAAATCCACAGAAGAAATATATTCAACTTGATTACCAATATAAGTTGCCATAGCTGACTTATCTACAAAATACCACATTCTATAGTTGTTAGTATCTATATAATAAATAGTATCTTCATCTTCTTCACTATAAACAAACTCGCCAGCGTAATCAATATTAGCTTTTTTATATTCAAAATCTAATTTAGCAAATTCTTCTTTTGTAAGTTTTCTAGCTATAGCTCTTGCAACTTTAAATCCATTTTTATAATCGCCAAAGAAATATCTATTCAAATTAACAGCTGAAACATACCAAAGATTACTATAATCACCATTCAAAGCAACAACTTTACCAGCGTATCTTTCAGCTACGACCGCATCAAATTTAGAATTTGCAAGCTCTCCTGTAACTTTATAAAAAGTACCAAATTCTCTTCCATTAAACAAAGAAAAATCATATTCGCTAGTACAAAAATCTGAATTATCAATACTTACACAAACTTTATATTTATAAACAACGTTTTTAGAAATTTTATCTAATATTAGCGAAAAATCTTTATTAGATTCTGCTATATTAATTACTGATGTCTTTATGTAATCTTTATCGTCTTGATTACGATAAGCAGCATAAACATTAGCAGACTTCAAATCGCCTAAACTTAACAATCTAACATTAATTTTAGCTGAATTTTCAGAAATTTTTACAAAATCTAATAATCTAATATAATCACCAGAAAAATTAATTTCTGTATTTTTATTTCCATTTTCAGGTGTAATTTGTGGGTTTTTTATATCTTTCAAAGTAAAACTAAATGTATCTCCACACACCTCACCTAAAGTGTTACTTGCACATATTTTACAATAATAAGTATTACCTTTAGTTAAATTTTTAAGATTATTTTCAATAAAACTACCTTTGTATATTTTCTTTTCAGTTGAATTATATTTTTTAAGAGCGCTATCAGTAGAATAAACACCCCAAACATTAGTATCGTCATCCCCAACGCCTGTATCAATTAATTCTGTGTAAATAGCCACTTCTGTATTATTTTTTTGAACAAAAGACTTATTTCCAATAACAGGAAGTGTAGCAGTTCTAAGGTTAGCTTCATTTGTACAATAATGAGCCCCAGAGCCAACAACACAAACAGAATATTTATAAGTTTCATTTGGAGATAAATTATCTATAACAAATGAAAATTGTCTTGAAGTATTAGAAATAATAGTTTGCATGCTAGTGCTACGGATTCCACTATTTTGAGCTGTATAATCAACATAAGCTCTAAGACTAGCATTAGACGCAAAACCTGTTATATTTCCGCTAATTCTAGCTTCTTTTTCTTTAACATCAGTAATTTTAACATCACTTATTCCAAGCGGTTTATTTAAAATATCTTCAACATTAAAGAAATTTGGATTAGAACAAACAACATCTTCCGTATTATTTACATTAACCAAACAAGCTCTGTAATAATAAGTTGTATTAAACAATAATCCGCTAACTTCAACACTAAAAGGAGTATTTGTTTTTGTAACTTTTGTAGAACCATTTACAGCTGGAGATGTGAAATTAATATTACCTACAGCGTATTCAAAATAATAATTATAAGAAGAAGCACTGCCTAAATCCATAAGTTCAGCGCTAAGTTTAACCTTTGTTTGCTCTATAAATTCATGACGAACATTGTTAAATACAGGAGGATTATTCTTTATAGAAACTTGTTCTGCTTTCTTTGTGGAGAATGATATAGTCTGAGAACATACATCATTTGAATAAGAATTTTTATCACAAAATCTAGCATAATATTGAGTATCAGCTGTTAATCCTTTAACTTCTGCTTCATAAGTACCAGGGATTTTTGCAGTTAAAGTTTGGCTACTTTTCTTTGTTTCAAAATCATAGCTTTTACTAACATCAACCCTATAATTATTAGTAAGATTATTACCTCCCAAATCTACAATATTTCCAGAAACAACTATTGAATCAGCATTTATAGTAACAATACTAGCTGGGCCAACCGTTGGGGTATAGAAAGTTCTAAAATTACTAGTTCCAGAACAGAAAGTAGATAATCCATCTTTTACACAAGCTCTATAATAATAAAGAGTATTTGCAGATAAACCGCTAATTTTAGCAGAAATTTTACCACCTTTCGCGATAGTATCACAAGATCCATCACTCTTCATAGTATTGTTAAAAAGAGTGTTGTAGTTTAAACCGTATTCAAACCAATAACAAACCGAAGAAGACGCTGTAACAGACGCATTAATACTAGCTGAATCAATCTTAATATCAGTAGCATTTTGAATACTAACAGTAGCATTTTCTGCAAATGCTATATTACAAAAAATAAACGTAAAACAAGCAATAAATAAGAATAAACCTCTTTCAAATAACCTTTTCATATTTTATAAACAAAGAAATTAAATATATTAAAATTATACCACAAAAAAAATCTTTTTTCATGTTATTAATTAAACTTTTTTTG
>JAEEJT010000010.1 GCA_016282055.1 Bacilli bacterium | reverse complement strand
GTTATTATTTTGTATGTGGTGATAATAGAAGAGATAGTGCTGATTGTAGATTTTACTTTGATTTATTTACTGAAAAGCAAATATTAGGTGTTGTTAAATATCGTCTTAATTCACTATTTAAATGGGAGAAATTATCATGAATGTACAATGGTATCCAGGCCATATGGCCAAAGCTAAAAAAGAGATAGAAGAAAAGATTAAATTCGTTGATATTGTTTATGTATTACTTGATGCAAGAATTCCTTATTCATCATCTAATCCAATGATTAATGATATTTTAAAGGATAAGAAGAAACTATATCTATTAACTAAATCAGATATGGCTGATAGTAATGTGACTTCGAAATGGGTTAAATACTATAAAGATCAAGGAATTGAAGCATTGACTATTGATAGTATATCAGGATTTAATGTAAAAAAGATTGAAGTTTTATCTAAAGAGATATTAAAAGAAAAGATTCAAAGAGATTTAAATCGCGGAATGAAACAAAGACCAATTAGAGCAATGATTGTTGGTATACCTAATGTTGGTAAAAGTACTCTTATTAATAAACTTGTTAATAAGAAAGCAACAGTTGTTGGTAATAAACCAGGTGTTACTAAGGCTCAACAATGGATTAGATTAAATCCAAATCTTGAATTACTAGATACACCAGGTGTATTATGGCCTAAGTTTGATGATATGACAGTTGGAGCTAAGCTTGCTTTAACTGGAGCTATTAGGGATGAAGTATTAAGAAAAGAAGATTTGATTTTCTTTTTATTAAAATATTTAGATAAAAATTATAAAAACTTATTGTTTAATAAATATAATATAGAAACATCATATATTAATGATGAACTAGATTGTGTTAGTTATGTTACAACATTTTTAAAGAAATATAATATTCAAAATGATGATTATGACAGAATATATACAATGATATTAAATGATTTTAAAAATGGTAGATTAGGTAAAATAAGTTTGGATTTGGTAGAATAAAATGATTTTTGATATTTATAAATACGAAGAAGAATTAAATAATAAAGGATATAAATATATTGCTGGGTGTGATGAAGCTGGTAGAGGACCTATGGCCGGACCATTAGTTGCAGCCAGCGTTATTTTACCTATAGGATATAAACTTGATGGATTGAATGATTCTAAGAAGTTAACCCCTAAAAAAAGAGATCAATTATTTGATATAATTAATCGTGATGCTATACAAGTCGAGTATGAAGTTATAAGTGTAGAGGATGTTGATATGATCAATGTATTAGAAGCTAGTAGACTTGCTATGACGCGTTGTGTTAATAGAATGAAAAACGTTGATTATGTTTTAACTGATTGTATGGATTTAGATATTAGAGTTCCTTATTTATCTTTAATTAAAGGTGACGCTAAAAGTGCTAGTATTGCTGCAGCAAGTGTTATTGCTAAGGTTGTTCGTGATAGAATTATGTTAGAACTAGATAAAGAATATCCTGATTATCAATTTGCAAAGCATAAAGGTTATGTAACAAAATTACACATGGAACTTTTAGATAAATATGGTGTAAGTCCTGTTCATAGAAAGTCATTTAGTCCTGTCAGCGAAAGGATGAATAGAAAATGAAAAAGTATTTGATTGTTTTACTTGTTTTATTTTGTATTGTTAGTTTGTCTTGTAAAAAGAAAAAAGAAGATGATGAGATAGTTAAAGAATTAGATAAGATTGTTGCAACTCATCTTGATGGATTTAGTGAAACTATGGTTGTACCTTATTTTACTATTACAAGTTTACCTAATTCTAATTTTAATAGTATTAATGATATTAATTATACTATTAGATATACCACTAATTTTTTAAAACCAAGTAATGTAACTGAAAGATTTTATGAAAGTTATCAAATAGATTATTATTTTAATAATGATTATAGTGAAACTTTTCACCATACTTATAATGATAGTGATAGAGATCAAAGAAAGTTTTCTGATGAGATTTTAAATCATATTTCTTTTAATAATTTACTGAAACACATTCTTTGTTCTGTTAATTATAATTATAAACTTGATGGAAATAAAGTTAATACTAGTTATAAGTTTTTTGAAGATATTTTAGAGTTTAATGAAAGTAATTTTAATGATGCAATTTCTAGTGAATATATATATATAGAAAGAAATAGTAATTCTTTTAAATTAAACTTTAATTTTATTGATAGTAAAGATAATGGACATTTTGATATTCAAACTTGGATTAAATGTGATGATATAATTATTCCTTTTATAGGATATTATAATTATTATTATGTTAATGGAAATATTAGCCAAGTTAGAGATACTATTATTGATAATAAGTTTAATATTAGTGAAATTTATTATCAAATTAATTATTATGATAGTAATGGTAATTTAAGTAGCTCTTATTATAAAGAGAATCTTTAATTTGTTATGTAAACATTTTTACAAAAAATATCATTGACATATTAATCTTTTATGAGATATAATTTAGGTAATTTATAAGGATGTGAAAAAAATGAGTAAATATCTTTTTATTGTAGAAAGCCCATCTAAATCTAAAACAATTGAAAAATATCTTGGTGATGATTTTATTGTTACATCAAGTAAAGGTCATATTCGTGATTTAACAACACGTGGATATGGTGGATTTGGTATTGATATTGAAAATGGCTTTACTCCAATGTATAAGCTAGTAAATGATAAAAGATCTGTTGTAAATGAACTTAAGAGATTAGCTAAAGGTGTTGAAAAAGTATATCTTGCAACCGACCCTGATAGAGAAGGGGAAGCTATTAGTTGGCATTTATATGAAGTTCTTGGTCTTGGAAAGAAGAGTTATGAAAGAGTTATATTTAACGAAGTAACTAAAGATGTTGTTAACGATTCCTTAAAACATGGTAGAACTATTGATATGAATCTTGTACATTCTCAAGAGTCAAGAAGATGTTTAGATAGAATTATTGGTTTTAGCTTATCTAAATTATTACAAAGAAAGATTGGTTCTAAGAGTGCTGGTCGTGTTCAAAGTGTTGTACTTCAATTAATATGTGATAGAGAAAAAGAAATCTTAGATTTTAAACCTGAAGAATATTGGGAATTATTTATTAATTTTACAAAGAAAGCTAAGAAGTTAAAAGCTAAGCTTATTTCATATAATGATAATAAAGTTAAACTTACAAGTAAAGAAGATACTGATAAAGTATTAAGTGAGTTAACTGATGATTTTAAAGTTGTTGATGTAACTATTAAAGAAAGAGAAAGAAATAGTAAACCACCATTTATTACTTCTACATTACAAGAAGAAGCATTTACTAAGTTAGGATTTAATGCTAAAAAAACTATGATGGTTGCTCAATCTCTATATGAAGGTGTTGAACTTGCTAATGAACGTGTTGGTTTGATTACTTATATGAGAACTGACTCTATGAGATTAAGTCAAGATTTTGTTAGTAGTGCTGAAAAGTTTATTAAGAAGAATTATGGTGAAGAATATTATAAAGGATATACTGAAGTAAAAGATCAAGGTAAAAATGTTCAAGATGCTCATGAAGCTATTAGACCTAGTAAGATTGATTATACTCCAGCATCTGTTAAAAAATTCTTAACTAATGATGAATATAAATTATATAATTTAATATATACTAAAGTATTATCTAGTCTTATGACTCCTGCTATTATTTTAGACCAAAAAGTTAAGATTAATAATAATGGTTATATATTTGAATTGAATGGTGAGAGTGTTAAATTCGATGGTTACTTGAGTGCTTATAGTGATACTCAAGATGATTTAAAGACTTTACCTGAGTTTAGTGTAGGAGAAGAGATTAATAAAGTTACTGTTGATCCTGAACAAAAGTTTACTAATCCACCTACAAGATATTCTGAAGGTCGTATTATTCGTAAGATGAAGGAACTTGGTATTGGTAGACCAAGTACTTATGCAACAATTATTGACACTTTAAAGGCTAGATTCTATGTTAAAGTTACTAATAAAGTATTGGTTCCAACTAAACAAGGTATGCTTACAAGTGATAAGTTAAAAGAATATTTTAATTCTGTTATTAATGTTGAGTATACTGCTCGTATGGAAGAAAAACTTGATGAGATTGCTTTAGGTGAAGTTAATTGGAATAACTCTATTAAAGATTTTTATTATGATTATATGCCTTTAGTTGAGAATGCTGAAGAAAAGATGGAAAAGATTTATCCAATTTATTTAGATGAAGTTTGTCCTCAATGTGGTAAACCTCTTGTTATGAGAAATGGTAGATTCGGTGAATTTGCTGCTTGTAGTGGTTTTCCTAATTGTAGATATATTAAAAAGAATGAAACAAGTGAACCTGTTAATACAGGAATAAAATGTCCTCATTGTGAAACAGGATATATTGTTGAAAGAGTAAGTAAGAAGGGTAGAAGTAAGGGTGTTAAGTTCTATGCTTGTAATAATTTTCCTACTTGTAAGACTACTTATTCGACAATTGAAGATGCTAAAAATGATAAATTAAACGACGAAAATGAGTAAAACATAGCTAATTTTAGCTATGTTTTTTTTGCCTAAAATAGGTGAAAAAAGGTTAAGATTTTTATTGAAAAAAAAGGGTAAAAGTGGTATAATATTTAAGTATTTAAACACTGAGAAGGGAGTATTTATATGATCGAAAATAATTATATAAATGATGAATTATTAAAGCAAATATCTGAAAAATTATCAGTAAGTATTGCTCAAATCAATGCCGTTTTAAAATTAATTGAAGATGGTGGAACTGTGCCTTTTATTGCACGTTATCGTAAGGAAGTTACAGGCGGCTTAGATGAAGATCAAATTCGTGCTATATATACTGAATGGGATTATGGCCAAAAACTTGCTGAACGTAAAGAAGATATAATGCGTTTAATTGAAGAAAAAGGTAAACTAACTGATGAATTAAAAGAACAAATTGTTGTTAGTACAAAATTATCTGAACTTGAAGATATTTATAGACCATTTAAAGAAAAGAAAAAGACAAGAGCTACTGAAGCTAAACGTCGTGGTCTTGAACCTCTAGCAAATTATTTATTATCATTTCCAACAGATGGAAACGTTGAAGAAGAAGCTAGTAAATATGTAACTAATGTCAAAGAACTTTCTAAAGAAGATTTAGAAAAACTTGAAAAAGATGGATTAGTTATTAAAAATACAAAAGAAGCATTACAAGGTGCTGAAGATATTATCGCTGAAATGGTTAGTGATTAACCTAAGTATCGTCGTTGGATTCGTAGATTACTTCAAAATAAAGGTACTTTAACTACTAAAGTTAAAGATGCATCTATTGATGAAAAACATACTTATGCTATGTATTATGATTACTCTGAACAAATCGCTGATATTAAATTACATAGAGTTTTAGCTATTAATAGAGGCGAAGCTGAAAAGGTTATTAAAGTAACTATTGATGAAGATTTAGATAGAATCTATAAGTTCTTAAATAAGCATGTTATTACTAACTTAGATAGTATTACTGCTCCTTATGTAAAAGATGCTATCGTTGATAGTTATTCACGTTTAATTAAACCTTCTATTGAAAGAGAAATTAGAGCAGAATTAAAAGAAAAAGCTGAAGATCAAGCTATCAAGATTTTCGCTGAAAACTTAAAGAGATATTTATTAACTCCTCCTATGAAAGGAAAAGTTGTTCTTGGTGTTGACCCAGCATATAGAACTGGTTGTAAACTAGCTGTTGTTAGTGAAACTGGTAAAGTATTAGATAAAGGTGTTATTTTCCCTAACCAAAAGAATAAAGAAGAAGTTGTTAGTGACGCTCGTACTCAGGCTTCATTTGAAACTGTTCGTTCTATAATCGATAGATATAACGTTGAAGTTATTGCTATTGGTAATGGTACTGCTAGCCGTGAAACTGAAAGCTTTATTTCTGAATGCTTAAAACAGATTGCTAAACCTGTTAAATATATTATTGTTAATGAAGCTGGTGCTTCTATCTATTCAGCAAGTAAAATTGCTCAGGAAGAGTTCCCAGATTATCATGTTGAAGAAAGAAGTGCTGTTTCAATTGCACGTAGATTACAAGATCCACTTGCTGAACTTGTTAAGATTGATCCAAAATCTATTGGTGTTGGACAATATCAATATGATGTTACTCAAGCTAAATTAAGTGATAGCTTAGACTTCGTTGTTTCAACTGCTGTTAATAGTGTTGGTGTTAATATTAATAGTGCATCTATTCCACTATTACAAAGAGTATCTGGATTAAATGCTAAGACTGCAAAAGCTATTGTTACTTATCGTGATGAACATGGTGAGTTTAAGAATCGTAAAGATATCAAGATTAAAGGTATTAGTGATAAGACATTAGAGCAATGTATCGGTTTCTTACGTATTCCTAATGGTGATGAAAAACTAGATATGACTAGTATCCACCCAGAAAGTTATCCTGTTGCTGAAGAAATTCTTGCTAAATTAGGATTTACTAAAGATGATATTGGTTCTAGTGAACTTGTTAATAAGATTTCTAAATTAGATCGTAAAAAATTCATTAAAGAGTTTAACGTTGGTGAATATACATTTAATGATATTCTTGATGCATTTGTTGCTCCACTTCGTGACCCTCGTGATGAATTTGATAAACCAATTTTAAGAAGTGATGTATTACACTTAGAAGATTTAAAACCTGGAATGGAATTACAAGGTACTGTTAGAAACGTTGTTGACTTTGGTGCATTCGTAGATTGTGGTGTTAAAGAAGATGGATTAATTCATACATCAAGAATGAGTAAGAAATTTATTAAACACCCACTTGATGTTGTTAATGTTAATGATATAGTTAAAGTTTGGGTTGTTAACGTTGATTTAGGTCGTGGAAGAGTTGAATTAACAATGATTAATCCTAATGAAAGTAAATAATTAAGGTAGATTTTTCTACCTTTTTATTTTACTTCTTGATATTTATTTGTATTTGTTTTATAATTAAATCAATTATTTAGGATAGTGAGAATTAATATGTATAATGTTATATTAAAAAGAAATGAAGAAAAACGAATATTAAATGGTTTTCCATGGGTGTATGCTAATGAAGTATCTAGTATCGAAGGTAAAGATAGCCAAGGTAGTATATGCAAAGTATTAAGTTTTGATAAAAGATTTGTTGCTTATGGATATATAAATCATGCTTCTAAAATTATAGTTAGGGTTTTATCTTATAATAGTGAAGAGTTAAAAGAGGATTTTATTTATAATAGAATATTGGAAGCTAATAAGCGTAGACTTGATATGGGTTATTCTGATAACTATAGAGTAGTGTTTTCTGAAAGTGACTTATTACCTGGTTTAGTTGTTGATAAGTATGGAGATTATCTTTCTATTCAAATTCTTACTTTAGGAATGGAAGTAAGAAGAGAAAATATTATTGATAGTTTAGTTAAAATATTTAAACCACTTGGAATATATGAAAGAAGCGATGTTGCTGTTAGAGAAAAAGAAGGTCTTAAACAGAAAAAAGGACCTGTTTATGGAGAGTTTAATCCTGTAGTTATCATTAATGAAAATGGTTTAAAACTAAGAGTTGATTTAGAAAATGGACAAAAGACTGGTTATTTTCTTGATCAAAAAGCTAATAGAGATAATATAAAATTTTATTGTAAAGATAAAGATGTTCTTGATTGTTTCTGTAACGTTGGGGGATTTTCTTTATGTGCTAGTTTAAATAAAGCTAAATCTGTTACAAGTCTTGATATTAGTGAAACTGCTATTAATGAAGTTAATTTAAATGCTAAACTAAATGGTTTAACTAATATCAATACAATTTGTTGTGATGTATTTGAAAAGTTAAGAGAATATAAAAAAGAAAATAAGAAGTTTGATGTTATTATTCTAGATCCACCAGCATTTACTAAATCTATTGATACTGTAAAAGAAGGTTATAAAGGCTATATGGATATTAATATGCTTGCATTAAAGTTAATTAAAAAAGGTGGTTATTTAATTACTTGTAGTTGTAGCCAACATTTAACTTTACCTTTGTTTACAAAGATGATAGAAGAAGCTTCTAATTATAGTGGAGTTAAAACTAGATTAACTGAATTAAGATTCCAAGGCAAAGATCATGCTACTTTATTAAGCCTTGATGAGGCTTTATATTTAAAGGTTGCAGTGCTTAATATTATTTAGAATATATTAGTAATAATATATTCTTTTTTTTTATTTTCTATGGTATAATTTTATTAAAGGAAAGGCTTATTATGGATAAATATGTTTTAGCAATTGATCAAGGAACTACAAGTTCTAGAGCGATTATTTTCGATAAAAATTCAAATATTATAAGTATGGCCCAAATGGAATTTAGTCAAATTTGTAAGCATAGTGGATGGGTTGAACACGATGCTAATGAGATTTGGGAAACTGTTTTTCAAGTATGTAAAGAAGCTATTTATAAGAGTGGACTTGATTATAAAGATATTATATCTATTGGTATTACTAATCAAAGAGAGACTACTGTTTTATGGGATAAAACTACTGGTAATCCTTTGTGTAATGCTATTTGTTGGCAAAGTAGACAATCAACATCTATTTGTAATGAGTGGATTAATAAAGGTTATAGTGATGTGATTCATAAGAAAACTGGTCTTATTATTAATCCTTATTTTAGTGCAAGTAAGATAAAATGGATGATTGATAACGTAGATGGTGTTAAAGAAAAGATTGAAAAGAATGAAGTAATGTTTGGTACTATTGATTCTTTTTTAGTATATAAATTAACAAATGGAACTAAGCATATAACTGATATTACTAATGCTAGTAGAACTATGTTATTTAATATTAATACATTAGAATGGGATAATGAATTACTTGAAATGTTTGAAATACAAGCTAATATTTTACCTGAAGTTGTTGAAAATAGCGGAAATTTTGGTATAGCAACTGCTTTAAAAAACATTGATTCTAGTATAAATATTCCTATTTGTTCTATAATTGGAGATCAACAATCAAGCCTTTTTGGTCAATGTGCTTTTAGTTGTGGCGATGTTAAGAACACTTATGGTACTGGTTGTTTTATGTTAATGAATACTAAAGATAAAAAAGTATTATCTAATAATGGACTTTTAACAACTATTGCTTGGAAATATAATAATGAAGTATGTTACGCGTTAGAAGGGTCTGTTTTTATTGGTGGAAGTAGCATTCAATGGTTAAGAGATGGAATGCGTATGTTTGAAAAGAGTTCTGATTGTGAACAATATGCTCAAAGAGTAAATGGTAGTGATGGAGTTTATGTTGTTCCTGCGTTTGTTGGTTTAGGAACTCCTTATTGGGATAATGATGCTAGAGGCAGTGTGTTTGGTTTAACTCGAGCAACAAAGAAAGAACACTTTATTACAGCTACCCTTGAAAGTATTGCCTATCAATCTAAAGATGTTATGGAAGTTATGAAGGAAGAAAGTAAACTTGATATTAAGTCTTTATGTGTTGATGGTGGGGCTAGTAGTAATAATTATTTAATGCAATTTCAATCTAATATTTTAAATTGTGATGTTTTAAGACCTCGTTGTTTAGAATCTACAGCTCTTGGATGTTGTTATCTTGCTGGGCTTAGTAGTGGTCTTTTTAAGGATTTAAATGAGATTAAAAAGTTTCATTCTATTGATAAGATTTTTGTTAATAAAATAAATAATGAAGAAAGGGAAAAGTTATATTCTGGTTGGAAGATTGCTGTTAAGGCAACTAGAATGTTCAAGTAATAAATATGTTTGATGTCATTATAATTGGTGCTGGAGTTAT
>JAEEJT010000131.1 GCA_016282055.1 Bacilli bacterium | reverse complement strand
CTTTTTAAATATTATTAAACTAATTTACAATCAGTTATAACTCCATTTTTAAATATCCCTATTACTCGAACTTTTCTATTAGTTTTATCAATAAATAAGTTATTACAATTTCTATCAATATCAAGTTTTATATTACAACAGCCCATTTGGTCCTTTATTTCAAAATAATAGTTATCATCTTCATTATATACATAACTATATATTTTAATAGACTTGCCCTCATAATCATCTTTGAAATTATTCATTTGCTTAACTTGAGAATAAGCAAGATTATTGTTTAAACTTGTTAAATCAATATCTACACTTGTATCTTTTTCACTATTATTTGTTTCAATTAAAACAGAAAATAATAATAAACCTATAAATCCAATAATAATAACAAATATAAGTCTTAGTTTTGACATATCTATCTTAATTTAAATGCTCTTAAAACTATTCCAAGTATATAACATATAATAAAAGCAATTATATCAACGAAAACAATAGTAGCACCAACTGGAGTTGAAGCAAGTATAGAAACTAATATACCAAAAACACTTGAAATAACTGAAATAATAGCAGAAACTATTGTAACAGATTTAAAATTATTACAAACTCTCATACTTGATAAAGCTGGAAATACAACTAATGCACTAATTAATAAAGAACCAACTAAATTCATTGCTAAAACAATAACAACAGCAATAATTATAGCAATAAAAAAATTATATAGTTTTGCTTTAACTCCTGTTGCTTTAGCAAAGTTTTCATCGAAAGTCATAACAAATATTCTATTATAAAATAAAACAAATAATAATAAAACAATAATAGAAACAATTATACAAATCCAAACATCAGCTTTACTTAAAGTAAGAATAGATATAGAACCAAATAATGATGTACATACATCACCTGATATATTAGAAGAAACAGGGAATATATTCATAAGTAAATAACCAATAGCTAATGCTCCAACAGAAATCATCGCAATTCGAGCATCACCATTTATTTTACTATTTTCACCTGACTTTAAAAGTAAAATTGCACTAACAATAGTAACAGGCATAATAATAACCATTTGGTTAGTTAAGCCACAAATAGCACTAACTGCCATTGCACCAAAAGCAACATGACTTAATCCATCACCAATATAAGAAAATCTCTTTAAAACGAGAATAACCCCAAGTAAAGAACTACACAATGCAATCAATACACCAACAATTAAAGCATATCTAACAAAAGGAAGACTTAAATATGTAGATAGTTTATTCAATAATTCTATCACAACATTTGCCTCCTAAATGAATAAATCTTTTACCCAGATCACTTGTTATATAATCATCTTTACTACCAAAGAAAGTATTAGATCCAATATGTAATATTTTATTAGCAAATTTTATACTAGAATTAACATCATGACTAATCATAATAATAGTTATACCTTTTTTATTTAAATTAGATATCAACTCATACATTTCACCAGTTGCTTTAGGATCAAGTCCACTAACTGGTTCATCTAATATTAATACTTTTGTAGTAGAACAAATGGCCCTTGCCAAAAGGACTTTTTGTTGTTGACCACCGGAAAGTTCTTTGTATGACGTTTTTTCAAGCCCCTCAAGGCCCATTTCTTTCATTCTTTCTAATGCTTTATTCTTTAACTCTTTATTATAAAAAGGTTTAAATCCTAATTTGGAAACAAATCCAGATAAAACTACTTCAAAACAAGAAGCAGGAAAATCCTTTTGTACAACAGTTTGTTGAGGAAGATATCCTATTTCATTTTTAACTAATCCATCACCAAATATAATTTCACCTGATAATGGTTTAATTAATCCTAATATTGTTTTAATTAAAGTCGATTTGCCAGCACCATTTTCACCAACAATTGCAAGATAATCACCAGTATTGACTTCAAATTTTAAATTAATAACAACATCTAAATTATCATATCCTATACAAAGTTTCTTGCATGAAATTTGTGCCATAATATTCTCCTTCTATTTTAAAGCTTGTTTTATAATAGATAAGTTATCTGTCATAACTTTTAAATATGTTTTTCCAGATTCATAATCTTTTTTACTTAATGTTTGTAAAGAATCTAGAGTTAAAATAACTTGATCTTTAGAATTAGTATTTTGTTTAATAGTTTCAGAAATTTCTCCATTAGATCCATCTATTTTCAAAATACAACTTAAACCTAGTTCATTTACTTTATTACTTAGATATGTGATAGTCTCAAAACTAGCATTAGTTTCAGTTGAACATCCAACAAATGCAGCAAAATAAGTGACGTTGTAATCATCAACTAAATAACGGAATGGAAATCTATCACCAAATAATAAAGTTTTACAAGTACAACTATCAATATATTCTTTATATAAATTATCAAGTGAAGAAAGTTTATTAATATAATTTAATGCATTAGTTTTATAACTCTCTTCATTATCTTTATCAAGAGTAATCAAACTATCTTTGATTTTATTAACATAAATAATAGCATTTTTCAAAGATAACCAAACATGTTCATCATATTCAGTTTCTTCTTCCTCATCTTCACTACCTTCTTCTTCACCTTGCATTCCTTCAACAAGTTCTTCTATTTTAGCATTATCACCAAGAATATCAACTAAATTTAGAGTTATCATATTTTTATTTATTGAGTTTTCAAATACATCATCAACCCATTCATCACTTTCTCCACCAACGTAGATAAATAAATCACAAGTAGATATATTATATATATCCTCAACACTTGGGTTGAAACTATGTAAATCAGTACCATTATTTAATAAAACACTAACTTCAAATTTATCTTTATTATCACCAATTACATTCATAACCCAATCATACTCTGGATATATAGTTGTAACAACTTTTAATTTCTCATTTTCTTTTTTAGTATTACAAGCTGTAATACTAACGAAAACTAAAACAAACAAAAATAAAATAAATGATTTAAAAATTTTTTTCATAAATACCCCTTACCTAAACAATTTTGAGTTTAATACAAAAGAACTACCACCACATTTTTTACATAACCCATAAATAACAGTTTCATCATTATCAATTGTAAAACTATTATACTCTTTCAAAACACTAGCTAGCTTTTCACTTGCTCTATCAGACACATGAGTTGTTATACCACATTTAATGCAAGAAAGATGAATATGACCTTTACAAGTAGATGAATCAATATATTGATAATATGTCTTTCTATCACCATTTTTAGAAATTCTTTTTAATTTTCCATCATTTTCTAAAGAACTTAAATTTCTATAAATAGCGCTATTACTAATATCATATTCTTTTAAATTTCCAATGATTTCTGATGTTGAAAAATATTCATCTAAATGACTTCTAAAAAAATCAAGTAAAATCTTTCTTTGTTGGGTATTATAGTTTCTCATATTAAACCTCCAATTTGCGAATTACTCGCATATTTATTATATTACTTTTTATATTTATTGTCTATAGTTTTTAAATAATTAAAAATAAAAACTGTTTAAGATTTACTTAAACAGTTATTTTTCTTTTTAAATGTATGTGAAAGCATTGTTGTAAAAGAAGTTATGTTATTTATATTTATATATGATTTAACTTCACTAATAGCTTTCTTTGGTAACCATGGATTAAAATGATTAAATATAATACTAACATCTTTAGTATTTAATATATCTTTATTATCAATAATAAATGTTCTAATAGGACTACACATCCTAAATACCCAAATAGGAGTTACTATAATAATCTTACTAAACTTATTTATATCAATATCTAAGTTAATATCCATCTTCCATTTATGCATTCCAAATCTTCCACACCACCAAAATCCTAAAGTTCCATTAGTTCTTTCAGGTGTAGTAATTTCATATATAGAACATTTTGCTTCATTAGCTATTTCATATGCTATCTTTTTAGTATATTTCATACGAGAAAAATATATAACTAATGTATCACTAGTATTATTAATATAAGGATAATCTAATTCATTAAATTTAAAGTTTTCTTGATTCAAAGAAACTAAAGCAATATATCCACACAATAATTGTAAAATACCAAATATAAAGTATAATGTATCCAATATATTTTTTGGAAACATATAAAACTGTATACATATCCATAACATTAAAGTAAAACCAAAAATAGGCGTTAAAATATATCCTATTTTTTTATTTAATAAAAGATATATAAAAGTTATTAAATTAGTAATACCATTAACAATAATTAAACTAATACCAGAAAATATATAGTCTTTAAATAATACATCACTAAAAGGCAATACTTTAAAATAAACAAGCATACCTTCCATATGTAATATACTTCCGTCAGGTTTAATAAGCATACATATTCCCCCAACAAAAGCACCAATACCAATAAAAATAGTAAAAAATAAACTAAAACCTCGAAATAACTTTAATCTCATTTTATTCTCCTATTTATCATATTCACCATATTCACATCCAACATTTTTACATTCCATGTCATCAATCAATATAAGTTCTTTTTTATTTTTCTTATACAATTTAATATTACCAATACCATTTCCACCATTCCATAATCTATTATGTTTCTTATTACCAAGTGGATCTTCATAATTAACTAGTAGCATATCGTTTTTAAAACATTCAATGTGGGTTATTAATACATTCTTTTTAGTCTTTAATGTAACATCCCAAATAATCTTATCATTAGTTTCATAACATTTAAAATATGTTTTACTACCAGAAAAAACCTTAGAAAAATTGAATTCATAATCACATCCTTCATATGTAAAAGAACCTAATAATTTTTTATCTAAAGCAATTTGATATATTTTAGGTCTTCCTCCACCAATATCAAAGGCACTATTGGTAAGTTTTTTATGCGTTATATTGCTCTCAAGATTAGAACTAGCAAGCCAAATCCAAGGAGATGTAAACCCTCTTCCCCAGTTCTTATCAGAATAACCAAATGATGAATCCTTACTTACAGTATATTCTTCACCATTTAAGATAATCTTTCCATCAACTAATGTTTTAATGCCTTCAGCATGCCAATACATCTCAAAAGCCTCCATTGCTCTAAATATAGTACTTGCTCCATACCCAACATTAAAAGCAATCTTCTTATCAAGATTTAAATCAAAAGAAATAGATCCATAATCACTCATATATTCTTTATGATTAATGCTATCTTCTTTACTAACTTCTATACTTCCTTTTAATTTAACATCACTGGCATAACAATCATCACATTTAATTTCATAAGGATAAGACTTACTAATATTTACTTCATCCCAACTAAAAAATCTATGTAACTGAACTTTGTTCTTTCCCCAACAACCAGCTTTTATCATTAAATATGATGGTCTCTTTTTATTCTTTTTGTTTTCATTAAGTTGACCATAAATAACATCTTTTCCACCCAAACCTGGGTTAATAGTAAAGAACTCAATAAAGAATGGAACTTCCTCGTCTTTTGAATTCTTTGCAGTAAAAGAATGCCACCACCAGTCATACCCTTTCTTTTTTAGAAATCCATTTAGCATCCATTTATTTCTTTTTAATTCATGTTTATTAGTCATATTATCCCTCATTTAATATCTAAATTCTTTTACAAATTATTTATTTTTGTATCTTATTAACATTAAAAAGTCTACTATAAATAAATTGGGTAATATTTAATTTTTCCATCATTAGATATATTTCTTTCATTACTAAAAACATATCAATTTGCCCTCTTATAGTTTTTACAATGTGTAATGTAAGTTTAAATAATACTGCCCCCTCTAACCTATTGTTTTACCCAGCATTCTTTTAAAAACTCTTTTACAGCTATTAAATCCTTACCATCATAATATAAAACCAATTTTTCTTTAAATTCATTTACTTTATCATAAGGAATAATTATTAATCCAAGTGCATTAGCAATCATATAATGATTACCAAAGATTACTGCAGTTCTCTTGTTTCCATCATTATATATTTGAGTCTTCATAACATAAAGAACAAGTTCTATTGCAATATCAATTTTATCTTTAGTAGAATGAATTATATTATCAATATCTTCTTTAACTATTACCTCAATAGGTGTTGGAGGAATATACGTTGAACCACCAATAGTTACTTTAACACCTCTAATATATCTACCATCAATTTCCCATCCCCAAAAATTTTCTTCTTGCCTTAATCTATTTTTAAAATCAATTACATCCGGAATCAAGTCCTTTGTATACTCTTTAATTTTCTATGCTAACCATTTTTATTTTTCTCCCAACAACCATCTTGCTGCATCAACTATTCTTATTCCCTCATATGTGTATTCATCATGATGAGTTCTTGCAATAATCATCTTCGGATATGCATCTTTTATTGATAACAATGGTGAATACTCTCTTTCAAAGGTACTTGGATTGTCCAAGTAATCACTAACTTGAATATAAATCTTTTCATCTCTTCTAATTGCAACAAAATCTATTTCCTTTCTATAAAGCATGCCAACATAAACTTCATAACCGCGTCTTAATAATTCAATAAATACTATATTTTCTAACGCTCGTCCATAATCCATCGACTTAGTTCCATTAATTGAATATTTAAATCCGGTATCTGCTAGATAATATTTATCATTATTAACCAAATATTTCTTTCCCTTTAAGTCGTAACGTTTTGCTTTATAAAACATAAAGGAGTTTTCAAAATAAGAAATATATTTAGATACTGTTTTTCTAGTAATACTACTATTATCTTTATTCAATGAAATACATATATTATTTGGAGAAAGCAAATTTCCAACATTATCAATCATATAATTTGATACGTGCTGTAACTCGTTTTTATTTCTAATCTTATATTTATCGACTAAATCCCTTAATAGAATTGTCTCATAGACATCTAATAAATAGGAAAATTTATCATTTTCATTTGAATATACTAGTGTACCTGGCATTCCTCCGATCTTTAAATATTTGTTAAACATAGAATCAAATTGTTCTTCTGAACCAAAGTAATCTAAATATTCACTAAATGAAAATGGGAAAACTTCAATTTTCATAACTCTACCTGTAAATAGTGTTGCTAAATCTGAGCTTAAAAGGAATGCATTGGAACCAGTTAAATATATATCAAAAATGTTTTTTTCATGCAAACTATTAATTGCTAATTCAAACTTATTACACAACTGAACCTCATCAATCAATAAAACATTATGTCTTGATTTAATATACTTATCCATAATATAACTATGTAAATTATGATAATCAAGTAAAGAATCATATTCTAAATCTTGAAGGTTAATACTAATTATGTTTACAGATTTATCATTCAATTTCAAGTATTCTATAAATTGCTTTAAAAGTACTGATTTACCGCATCTTCTAATTCCAGTTATAACTTTAATATCAGGTGTATTTTGTAATCTAATTAACTTTTCTAGATAATTGTTTCTGTTTATATAGTCCATATTATATTCCCACTTTCTAAAAAAAATCTATTTTTTGGTAATATAATTATAGCACAAAACCAATTAACTGTCTATTCCCACTTTTTGATTATTTTTAAATTTTTGGTAATTTATAGTGCCAACAAACATATCATCAATACTTCTATTCAAAAATTTTCAAAATCTTTTTTTTCGAGTGACCAACTAAACAACAAAAAATAAAAGGTATCAATTAAGATACCTTTAACTTTTTATAATGGCGGAGTAGAAGGGATTTGAACCCTTGCACCGGTATCCCGGTCTATACCCTTAGCAGGGGCACCTCTTCAGCCTCTTGAGTACTACTCCATAACGCTATATTATTTTACTAAAAAAATATAGCTTTGTCAATAATTAATTTTTTATTTTTCTAAAGATTGTAAATAATCTAAAATAGAAGATTCACCTGCTTGATATTTAGTAACAGTGCCATCATTAATTATTAATAATACAGGAATTTGTTTATCATTAATTCTAAGGATTGCACTTGTATCACTTTCTAATGAATTACCAGCATATTTTGTAGTATTATTAATATTACTATCTCCTGTAGTTAAACATACCTTATTTGAATATTCATCAATATCAGCGCCATATACTTTTAAAACGCCTTCTTTTTTACTATTATTTCTTTGATACTCTAAATATTTAAAAACAGTATTATCAAAAGTTTCAAACTCTTTTTCACCATTAAAGCCGTATACTAAAACCATATAGTTTGCTTCTTCTTGATTAAAGATTTGTTGTCCACTAACCATTTCTACTGAAGCATAACTCTTTATTGATTTTCTTCTATTACATGCTTGCACACCAAAAACAATCATAAGAACAAGAGTAATTAAAATAACTCCCCAAACAATAAATGTTTTTAATGTTAATTCTGTTTTCTTTATACTTTTTAAATTTCTTGAATTCATATTTTCACCCTTTTTCTTGAAATTATTATACCAAACTTATTATCAAAAAGCAAGTTTATACTTATTTAATATTTCTATTCTTTTTAATTTCTAAACACTTTATTTCAATATCTTTAAAACAATGACTTAAGCCACTTTTAGATATGAATCTACCTATAGTCTCTTCACTTACACTACTTAATTCATTTAATGAATAATCAGGATAAGATGTTCTTAAAATAATAGCATCAGTTAATCTATCAGATAAATTAACTAAACCAATATTATCAGTTAAAAACTTTATATTATTAAGTTGAGTTTGAGCACTAATAATAGCTTTTTGTTCATTAGCAATATCACAATTAATAATTCTATTAACATAATTATTGTAATCTTTTTTAATTCTATTATCCTCAAATTGTAGCATAGAATTAACTGCACCAATATAATTAAGAAAATCACCTATTTGTTCACTTTTTTTAAGATATAAAACAAAACCTTTTTCCCTTTCAATATACTTAGGAAAGACACCAATTTCATTTAATATTTCTTGAATATAAGCTATATCATATTCATTATTTAAAACAATTTCTAAATGATAATTATTAGTCATTGGATTATTACAAGATCCTTGTATCATAAATATACTTCTTAAAAGAGTTCTTTTACAACAATCATTTTTTAATAAATCTTTATTAATATAATCTATTTGACTAAAATTTGCATCAATCAATTTCAAATCAATTAAAATATCTTTGCAATTATCAAATAGAGTAATAACATACTTATTCTTTTTATCTAGTTTTTCTCTTTTAACAACAATTATTTCAAGATTAACATTATATATCTTTTTAAATAAAGCAATAATCTTTCTAGCTACAGCATTATGCATTGTAACAATTTCAATTCCTAATCCATTACTAGTAAGAATAATATTAGATTTATATCGAATAATTCCATAAAGAAAAGCTTTGCTACAACAATCATTAAGTTCAATATTTGCTAACTCTTTTTTTACTTCACTTGAATATGACATAAATCACCTTTTAAATTGTATTCCAAAATTATTGTCACCAAATAATCTAACAATAATTCTTTTTATTACAATATATAAAACAAAAGTAATCATAGTTGCTGGAATACTTATTATTTCAACTCCAGGAATAAATAAAAGTGGAATAATAAAAGCAAGAATTAGTGGAACTATTTTAATCATTCCAATAGTTTTTAATATTAAAACTAAGAAAAACTTTCTTAAAATAAAATTTAAAAAATAATCAATAAAAGAAATAAGAAAACAAACTAAAATATACTTATATAATGCATCAGATTTAACCCAATGGAAAATTCCAATACATCCAATAAGAGTTATAAAACCAAACAAAAACTCAATTAGCTTAATAAAAGCAAGTTGTTTTTTACTATGCTTATCAAGTTCAATAACTTTAATATCAACACTATCTTCCCCTAACTCTTGTTTAAGTTCAGATATCATTCTTTGAATTTCTTCTTCTGTTTTCTTTAATTTTTCTTCGTTCTTTTCTTTTCTTTTATCTTTCTTTTTCATAATTATCCCTATTTTCTATTTAATATTTTATTTAAATATATTCCAGTATAAGATGTAGATACCTTACTTACTTCTTCAGGTGTACCACAAGCAACAACCATACCGCCTTTATTACCACCTTCTGGACCTAAATCAATAATGTGGTCAGCACATTTAATAACATCAAGATTATGTTCAATAATAATAACTGTTGCTCCACAACTAACAGTATATTTAATTACTTTTAATAATTGGTTGATATCTTCACTATGAAGACCTGTTGTTGGTTCATCAAGTAGATATATTGTTCTTGGACTAATCTTTTTATATAACTCACTAGCAAGTTTTATTCTTTGGGCTTCACCACCAGATAGAGTCGTTGAACTTTGACCAAGTTTAATATAACTTAATCCAACATCATTTAATGTTTTAAGTTTATTATAAATACTTGGAATATTACTAAAAAATTCCATTGCTTCTTTAACTGTTAAATTTAAAACATCAGATATATTTTTATCTTTATATTTAACCTCTAAAGTTTCACGATTATATCTTGTACCACCACACTCATCACAAGGTACATATACATCAGGTAAAAAGTGCATAGCAATTCTTATAACTCCATCACCCCAACACTTTTCACATCTTCCACCTTTAACATTAAAAGAAAATCTACCTTTATTATATCCCTTAAGTTTAGCATCAACTGTTTTACTAAACAAATCTCTTATATCATCAAAAACAGATGTATAAGTTGCTGGATTACTTCTAGGACTTCTTCCAATTGGAGATTGATCAATATTAATAACCTTATTATAATAATCAGCTCCAAGTATTTCTTTAAATTTTCCGGGCGTAACTTTAGCTTTATTAATAGTTTTAGATAAATACTTAGATAAAATCTCATTAACAAGAGTTGACTTACCAGAACCACTAACTCCCGTTACAAGATTTAAACATCCACCTTTAAATGTAACACTAATATCTTTTAAGTTATTTTCACATGCTCCATTAATTATAACATCGTGTCCATTACTATTTCGTCTTTCTTTTGGTATTTCTATTTTTCTAATACCTTTCAAATAATTACCAGTAATAGAATCACTTACTTCCATAACTTCACTTGGAGTACCACAAGCAACAACCTTACCGCCCTCAACTCCAGCTTTTGGTCCTATATCAACAAGATAATCACATTGTCTCATGATTTCTTCATCATGCTCAACAACTATTAAAGTATTACCATAGTCACGCATATTCTTTAGAGTTTGAATTAATTTATCATTATCTCTTTGGTGTAAACCAATAGAAGGTTCATCTAAAACATATAATACACCAGTTAAATGAGATCCAATTTGAGTAGCTAGTCTAATTCTTTGAGCTTCACCACCAGATAAAGTTCCACTACTTCTATTTAATGTTAAATAATCTAAGCCAACATCAACTAAAAATCCTAATCTTTGATCTAATTCTTTTAAGATAAGCTTTGCTATAATCTTATCATCATTATTTAAATCAAGATTATTTAAAAACTCTTTAGCCTCAACTATTGTCATTTCAGTAAATTCATATATATTTTTACCATTAATATAAACACTTAAAGCTTCTTTATTTAATCTATGACCACAACAATCAGGACAAACATCTTCTTGTAAATAAGAATCATAATAATCTCTTAATAGTTGTGAATCAGTCTCATTATATCTACGCAATATAAGACTTGCTATACCTTCAATGTATCTAGTTTTATGACTAACATTCATACTAGAACTAGTTAAAGTATATTTAATTGGTTCTTTAGAACCATATAATAATATATCTTTTTCTTCACAAGTTAAATCCTTAAATGGTTTATCTTTATCAATATGATAATAATTACATAATACATCAAATGTTTGCCATTCAAGATTTTCACTACCAACAGTATTTTTAAAATACTTAATACAGCCTTCATTTATTGATAATGAATCATCGGGAATAATTAAATCAATGTTTGGTTGCTTTAAAAATCCTAAACCTTTACAAGTATTACAAGCTCCAAATGGAGAGTTAAAAGAAAACATTCTTGG
>JAEEJT010000009.1 GCA_016282055.1 Bacilli bacterium | reverse complement strand
TTCAAGTCCCGTCGGAACCGCCATTTTAAAACTTAAATACTTTGGCTCGGTAGCTCAGTCGGTAGAGCAAAGGACTGAAAATCCTTGTGTCGGCGGTTCAATTCCGTCCCGCGCCACCATACTGTAAAATAGACCTTATATTAATAAGGTCTTTTTTTTGCTTTATTTAATCATTAAATTATGGTATAATATTACAGGAATATTTTTTATGGAGATTTATCATGGAAATAAGTGAATTTTTAGCTTTGATTACAAAAAAAGAAATAAATAGAAGAGAATATCATACTTATGGTTTTCAAGAAAAGTATAAAGATATGATAAATATTGACAATGGATATCTTAATTTTTTTACTAATTTAAATTATGATAAGAAAGAAATTATTATACCAACAACAAATCCTAATAATAGATGTGGAGAACTTAGAGAAAGTACATTATACGTTGTTATACATGATACAGCATCAGGAGTTGAAACAGCTAATGCAATGAGCCATTCTAATTGGCTTATGTCTATGGCAACAAATGTTAATAGTACTCATTCTGTTAGTTGGCATTATACAATTGATGAAAATGGTTATATTAATCATTTACCTCTTGATGCAGTTGGATATCATGCTGGTGATGGAACAAGTGTAAAACTTGAGTTTACTGATACTTTTATTAAAGCTAGCGATAGTTTTAAGTTAGAAGTTAGCGGTGATAATTATTATGTTATAAATGGAATAAAAACTAATATTAAAGTTCCTGATTATGACAATGAATTAAAGTTTCCTTATCTTGGAATTAATTATAAAATAAGTAGTAATAATACTTATATGTTACCAACAACTTATTACAATTCAACATATAAAACTATATGTAATAAAGGTGGTAATTTAAATAGTATTGGTATTGAGACTTGTGTTAATAAAGGTAGTGATTACATACGTACTATGAGAATTTGTAGTGATGTTGTTTGTGATTTATTAATTAAATATAATCTTAATATTAATGATGTTAAACAACATAATTCTTTTAGTGGAAAAGATTGTCCAATGGCTATTAGACATAATGGTATGTGGGAAGAATTCATAAATCTAGTTTATGTTAATTATTTATCTAAGACCATTTTTAAAGATTATAAGTTTAAATTTGAGAGTTTAGATAAAGAATATTTAAACAATGAAGGAAAAGTAATTAAATTTGAAAATAATCATATTGTAAAATATAAGATATGTGTTAATGATAAAGAATATATATTTTCAAGTGTTATGAGAGGATAGTATGGATAAGAATTTAGTTAAGTATTTTTTAGATAAGATTTGTAAACCTATTATTCATACATATAAGTTTAATTTATATGGTTTTGAAGACGGATATGAAAAGGTTGAAGCTTTTAATTTTGGATATCTTCCTTTTTATAGTGAAAAAGAATTAAAAATTACTGTTGATATCTTAGATGATAATAGTCCTTTGAAAGCTAATGAAATGAGAAAATCAACAAATTATGTAACAATACATAATACTGGAATGGCTCATCCTAGTGCAACTGCAAAAGGATTGAATGAATATATTCATACAACAACTCGTGTTGCTTCTTGGCATTTTTCTGTTGATGATAATGAAGCATATCAAGAATTAAAAGTTGATGAAGTTGGATGGCATGCTGGAGATGGATCTCATAAGTTTGGTGATAGATATTTTAATAAAACATATAATTCTTGGTGCATTGGCGGTGGTAATGAGAATAGTGTTGCTATCGAAATGTGTGAATATAAAGGATGTAATTTTAATAAAGTAATGCGTAATACTGCAAAGCTTGTTTCTGATTTATTAATAAAGTATGATCTAACACCTGCTTGTGTTAGACAACATAATGATTTTTCAGGTAAGAATTGCCCACAAGTTATTAGGGAAGCAAATAGATGGGAAGAAATGCTTGAATTAATTGACATTGAATATTTAAAAAAGACATTATTAAAAGATTATACTTTTGAGTTTGTATCTTTAAATAAAGATATAATGGATGATAATGGTAATGTTTTAAATAGTAGTAAAGATAATAGGAAAATAAATTATAAAGTTATAGTTAAATATGGTAACGAAAGTTTAAGTATTGACTATAAATCAATAATAGAAGGGATGAATTATGAAGAAGATTAAAATTTTATTTAGTTTGTTATTTACTTTTATTTTAGTTTTTACTTTAATTGCATGTGATACTGATTCAAATAAAGAAAAAGAAGAACAAAATTTATCAATTGAAGATGTTTCATTAAATGTTAATGAAAGTGTTCCTCTAGAATTATCATTTAATGCAAAGCTAAAAACTGATTTTTCATTTACTTTTAGTAATGAAAATATTATTAAAATAGAAGATATGGTTGTTAAAGGATTAAATCCTGGTGAAGTTATTGTTACTATTAAAGATAATGTAAGTGGTAAAGAAGTTAATGTTAAAGTTGTTGTTAATGATAATCAAATAGTAGAAAATTATACTGATACATTAACATTTAATTTTACTAGTAAGAATTTACCAGTTGGTGAGAGTTTTGTTATAACTCCTCACTATAAAAGTGACAGTGATGTTAGTTTAGTATGGACATCAAGTGATACAAATGTTGCAACAGTTAGTAATGGTGTTGTTACTGCTGTTACTTCTGGTGTTACTGTTATTAAATGTGTTGATAATAATTCTAAACTTGAAGCAACTTGTAATGTTACTGTTGGTTCTGTAGGAGTTGATGCAACATTTATTTGTGATTATTGTTTAAGTGAACTTGGTACTGAAGGATATGAAACAGCAAACTTAACTCGTAGTTATGGAAATTATAATTGTGAAATATCATATTCTTCTAGTGATGAATTTGTATTTTCAACATCTGATGGTTGGTTAGATTTTGTTTCTTGTGATACAGATGTACAAGTAACATGTGTTGTTAAGATGGGCGATGATGTTTGTAGTAAAACTATTACATATACTGTTATTGGTGAAGATACATATCAAGCTTATGAAAAGTTTGCTAGTCAATTTAAAGGAAATAGGATATATGAATCTATGTCAATCAACGAGACTTTTGAAGTTTATGTTGATTCCAAACTTACTACTTGTGTAGTTACTTGGACATCAAGTGATGAGAGTGTTTTTACTAGAACTAATGGTTTAGCTCCAAATAATAATTTTGCTATTCATAAACCTTTACTTGCTCAAGAAGTTGTTGTTACATATACTGTTACAAATGTTACTTTAAATACAAGTAAAGAGTATAGTATTACTTGTACAGTTGAAGGTGCTACTTTACAAGATAAAGCTAACTACGTTGAAGAATATTTCTTAAAGAATGTTTTACTTGATGGTAAGATTAATGTTGATACTGTTTTACCAACTTATATTGAAGATTATGATGTACATGTTAAATATTTGGATCCTAATGGTAATGAATTAGATACTAATTTTAGAGGAACTAATCCTATTACTGATTCTGGATATTATGCTAGAGTAGTATTATCTGATAGTAGTTATGCAACATCAGAATTTAGAAAATATTTCTATTTTGATTGTGATTATAATTTAACTGATATGTGGGATAAAGTAGAATTATTCTTAAATACTATTGCTTCATCTAAAGTTCAATATATTAATAAAGGATCAATTAGTGCTTATCAATCATTTGGATATGTTCCATTCTATAATCAAGAAAACCTTGATATAACTGAAGATATATTACCATTAAAAGCTGGTAACTGTAGAACAGGAATTACAAAATCATCAACACAATATATTGTTGTTCATGATACTGGTGGAAGTAATGCTGGTCAAAACGCTGATTTTATGAATAATTATATTAAGAGTATTAATGAAGGTGGTACTGAAGATAAATCATGGCATTTTACAATTGATGAAGAAAAATGTTATCAACATTTACCACTTGATGAAGTTGCTTGGCATGCTGGTGATGGTGGAAGAGAATATGGTGCTATCTACTTTAACCAAACATATTCAGCTACATCTATTGGTGGTGGTAACTGTTATGGTATTGGTATTGAATCTTGCATTCAAGAAGGCTGCAACTATTCATATACTATGAGAAGACTTGCTAAACTTGTTGCTGAATTATTAATTAAATATAATTTAGGATTTGATAGAATTAAACAACATAATGATTTCTCTGGTAAAAACTGTCCATGGATTATGAGATATACAAATAGATGGAATGAATTAATTTATTTAATCCACTTAGAATATTTTGCTAAGACTGAGTTAAAAGGTGTTACATTTGAATGGACAAGTTTAACTGAAGGTATGGATAATGAAGGTAGAGTAACTGAAAAATTACTAAACAACAAAGAAATTAATTATAGTTGTAAAGTTAAATATAATGGAGTTGAAAAAACTTATAATTTTAAATCTTATTATAATGCTTAAAAAGATTGGGTTAATTCCCAATCTTTTTTAATGTTATTGATTTCAAATCATAATCTATTAAGTTCTCTTTTTTTAGTTGTATTAGCATTCTTGATAATGATGGTCTTTCACAGTTTAGATAATCGCTTAGTTTCTTTTTGTTTGTAAATTTAAAAGTATAACTATTAGTTATTTTATAGTTTTCATGTAATAAAAATAAAATCTTTTCTTTCAAACTTTTTTGAGATAATATTTTGACTTTTCTTTGAATCTTTAATGCATTATTAGATTGGTATTCTAAAAAGAATTCTAAGAAGTTTCTATTTGTTAAAGCTTTTATAAAGTTTTCTTTTGTAAATACTAAAATATTTGATTTCTTATATACTATTCCTGTTCCTAAATATTTAGGGTTTTCTTTGAATATTATATTTGTTCCGATAAATTCATTGTTTGATATTAGATTTATTTCATATTCATTTGATAGGTATGTATTAGTGACAATTTTTACTTCTCCTGATATAATAAGGTATATATTAGTAACATTATCTGATTCATTAAAAAGAATTTGATTTTTTTTATATTCTTTTCTTATGTATAGATTTGGGTTTATGTTTTCTATGTTTAGTTGCATATAAAATCCTCCTGTAACATATGTTACACATTTTATATTATACATCTGATATAATAAATATGCAAATGAAGAGGAGAGTTTTATGAAAAAAATAAAAATGTTATTAATTATAATGATGCTTTTGCTTGTAAGTGTAAGCGTTGCATGTAAAAAAGATGATGTAAATGAAGATAATGGTAATACTACTGTTGAAAAGGTGAAAGTATTATTACCTAGTGGTACACCATTAATAGCTTTAGGAGGTTTACTTGATAATAGTAATTTTGAATTTGAAGTATCAAATGGTCAAGAGTTATTAAGTGCTGGTTTATTAAGTAATGATTATGATTTAATCGTTGCACCATTAAATCTAGGTTATAAATTATTTACTAAAAATCAAAGTCAATACAAATTAGATAGTATTATTACTACAAATAATACGTATCTTTATTCATTAAATGAATTATCACTTGCTTCTTTAAATGGAAAAACTGTATTGGCTTATGGACAAGGAAGCAGTCCATATGTTGCTTTAAATAAGTTTAATGCTAAAAATCAATTAGGATTAACTATTGAAACATTAACTAGTGCTAGTGATGTTCAACAAACATTTATGGCTAACAATACATATGATGCTTATTTAGGTGCTGAACCTAATATTTCAATAATCAAATCTAAAGGTAAACAAATTAATGTTATGCCTGTTACAGATTACATTGATATTGATGTATTAATTCAAGCTTGTTTATTTGTTAATAAAAATAAAAATGTTAAAGCTGAAGTATTAGAAACAATAAAAAATAATATTAATTCTATGAATAACAATCCAACTGAATATGTTAATAGTATTTTTAATAAAGAAAATGTTACTACAAAATATAGTTTCTTTAATACTGTTGGTAAAGAAACATTAACAAGTGCAATCCCTAATTGTAATATTGTTTACTTAAAAGGTAGCGAAAATAAAGATACTGTTAATACATATCTAACTTTTGTTGGATTATTAAGTGAGGGTACAGTAAGTAATGAATTTTATTTCTAAGAGAATCAATCAAATCTTTTATTTATTTGGAATAGTATTTATTGTTTTAATATGGATGTTATTGAATCTAACTTACAACAGTTTTCTTTTTCCAAGTGTAAAAGATGTTGTCATTGATTTTTTTAGGTTACTTTCTAATGGATCTACTTGGTTATTGTTATTAAAAACATTACTTAAATTATTGTTTGCAATTTCAATATCATACATATTAGCTTTTATAGATGCTATTATGTCTTTTAAGTTTAATTATTTTAGATCTTTTATTAGACCATTAATTTCAATAATAAGAACTATACCAGTTGCATGTATAATTGTATTACTAATCCTTGTTTTAGGTAAAATTGCACCCATAGCAATTGTAATCCTTGTTTTATTTCCTTTATTATACGAACAAATACTTGTTTCTTTTGATTCTATCGATAAAGATATAATTGAAGAAACAAAAATGATTAGTAATGGCGGTATATATGTCTTTGGTAAAATCTTTATTCCTATTATTTTTCCACAACTTTTTTCTAGTTTAATAAGTTCATTTGGTCTTGGTTTAAAGATACTTATTATGGCAGAATTATTATCAATTGGTGGAGATACAATAGGGTCTTATATTAATTTAGCTAAAATGGATTTTGATATCATAAGAGTATTTTCTTGGTCAATATTCATTGTTATAATTGTTCTTATTATTGAAGGATTAATTAAGTTTATTAATAGAAAAGTAATAAAGAAATAGTATTTTTTAAAATACTATTTTTTTTTTTTTTTGATATGATATAATAAAAAAGGTTGTGTAAAAACACAATTATCTAAAGTAATTTTAAGAAAGGAAAAATGGTTATTTTATAAAAAAAATTACAATTATTAGTTTTTTATTTTTAGTGTTATTTTTAACATGTTGTAAAAAATCAATCAATAAAGACTTAGAGATTGATACAGCTATGAGTTTTGATCAAATTAAAGAGGTTAGTCGTGATCCCGAGTATACTGAGTTTAAAAATCTACATGTTGATAGTCGAGCATTAGATGATAAAGGTTTTTATTGCTTTGTTGAGTG
>JAEEJT010000130.1 GCA_016282055.1 Bacilli bacterium | reverse complement strand
TTCATTAGCTAATGGACGATTTTTGTCTACGTTTTTACTTATAATAGTTTCCTCCTTCTATCATAGTAAAAAAAGTGAGTGCGTAAACGCACCCACTAAACCACAAAACTTATGTTATCAGTGACATTTACCTACCAACGAATTTCAGTCAGGTGAGAAGTGGGTACTTCCTCTTTCCACTATGATTAATTTTTACTTAATTATTATACTACTTTTCAATACAAATGTCAAGTTATTTTTTTATAAATGTTAAAACATTATCTCCACTATTAGGATCCCACGTATAACTTACATTAGATAATCCAGAAGTTGAAATAGCAAAAGATATCTCATCATTTAAAGAACTACCATAATTAAAATCAATATATACTTCAATAGTTCCACTACTTAAATTTAATGACTTAAAATAATTCAAAGCTTTAACGATATCATTTTGGCTTCTACAAACTAAATTAGAAGTTTCATTATAATAATACTTTTCATAATAATTTATCTTTTTATCACAAGTAATTCCACTATTAAACTTACCAGTTTCAGTATAATACTTTTCATAATAAGATGTTGGAATCATAAAGAACTTATGAGTTAATATTTCATAATTATTATCAATAATAGTTCCACCACTTGTAGCATCAACAATATACCATTGACTTTGAATTCTTATCTTATTCCATGCATGATTTTGTCTACCAACGCCAGTTACTCTAACACATGGAATACCTTCCATATTACATAAACAAGCATAAGCTTTACTTATTCCATCACATACAGCAAGGTGATCATTAAATACACCCTCTAAATAAAAAGCATGATATTTATTTACATTACCACTATTGCTATTAACTAAATCCAGCATATTCTTATCATATGTAACATTCATAACAATCCAATCGTAAATAGATAACGCTTTAATATAATTATCCATTGAATCATCACAACATTCTCTTAAAGCATTCTTCATTGCATTATACAAATTAAGAAGTTTTGTATTTGATGAAGAAATAATAGGACGATATCCTCTTTCAAGAACATAATATAATTGTTCTGAATCAGTTACATTATATGATTTACTTACATTATTAATATAAAAATTATCATAATCATTGCTTCTTGTACTATTTGGTTGATAAACATTAGCACAATTCAATTGTCTATAAACAGGAGTAGATGATAAATTATTAATATCACTATAAGTAAAGTTCATAGTTAATAATTTTCTTAAATTATTAAAACTAGTCCCAATTTGAAAAACAGATTCAATAACCAAATGACTCATAGCCTCATCAATCAAACTTTGAACACTATTATAGTCAAAGTTCAAACCAACACTATAATTATCTACTCTATTAAATACTAAATAATTATATAACATAAAGAATTCATCTTTACTTGTAACACTTAGTTTAGGTGTATAATCAAGTAAACTTGTATCAATTGTATAACTACTATAGATAGTTCCATACAATTCAAGATTACCATTAGGCATAATATCTGAATCATATTCACATGTTAAACCTTGATCTGTATACCAAACATAATCATTTTCTTCATCTTCTATAGATAACTTATCAAAAGTATCTCCAGCATGAACAACATAAGCATATATTTTATCATTAACATGAAGAATAACTGTTTGATTATCAGTATATATTGCTTTAAAATCACAATCAGTAGTTATATTATTTAAGCTATCTACAATATTATCATTATTCTTATCCCAACCACTTATTACATAAAACTTGTGGTTTATATATTTATAGTTAAGTTCTGTAAATATAGCACTGCTACCATATTCAACTTTTGTAGATTCAAGTAAATTATTACCGTCAAAAAATCTTACATCAAGTTTAATAAGACTTTGTGTAAATACAGCTTTAAACTCAAGATTGCTTTCAACAAAATATGGGAAAGTTTCACAAATACCATCATTATTACAATCCCAGCCACTAAAAGTATAATCATAAATACCACTACTTTCTTTGGTTTGGCTAGTAAAAGCTTGTACACTTTCTCCACCAAATAAACTTTGTTCATTTAAAAGTTCATCACCATTATAAAACTTAATAGTATATAATATATCAGATGTATATATAGCTCTTATAGTCATACTACCAGTACAAAGTTTCTGAGACTTATCGGTATAATCCCAATCAACAACACCATCACCATCAATATCCCATCCTAAAAATGTTAAATCAGTCTTTTCGGGATTTTTAGGTAATGATATAACGTAGTTTTTCTTTAAATTTAATGTATTATATAAATCATTTCCTAAATATATTTCAACAACATACTCTTCTCCTGAAGATTGATTTAAAAAATCACATGATATTAAAAATACTGGAAATATAAGTAATATAAAAACTAATAATTTCTTTATCTTTCTCATATAATCACCTATATATATTATACCATAATTAGTATAACAAATTAATAAAAAAAATAGTCTTTCGACTATTTTATATTATTCTTTTCTAGAATGTTAACTAAATCACCAACTGTATGAATGCTTTGAGCATCATCATCACTAACTTCAATTCCAAATTCATCTTCTATAGCCATAATTAATTCTACAGAATCTAATGAATCAGCATCTAAATCAGCAACAAAATTTGTATCCATTGTGATTTTTTCTTCATCAACATTTAATTCTTTACTTACAATACGTTTAACTTTATCAAATAACATAATTTTTCCTCCGTTTTGTTTATTGTATAATATTTAATAAAAATTGTCAAATAATTACTTTAATTAGGAATAACAAAACGGCATACTTTTGGTATAACCTCTAAAACTATGTTCTTGCTCTTACCTAATTCACCATCAATAGAATAAAATAATGGCTTTTCTAAATCAATTTTAACCTTAGTTCCTTGTTTATAAGTAACATATGGTTTAGTTCTTTCATCCTCAAGATGTTTTCCATTTTTATAAACTTTAACAATCTTAGCAAATTTCATAACAGATAACTTACTAACAAAACAAACATCAAGAATATTATCATCAATCTTAGCTAGTGGGGCACAATAATATCCACCACCATAACAAATAGAATTAGCAACAGCACATAAAACCATTTGACCATCAAACACTAATTCATCATCAACAGTAATTTGAGCTTTATGAGCAAGTTTACCAAATAAACTAAGGAAAACCCCAAGTTTATAACTTAAAGAACCACCTAATAAAGGAAACTTCTTAATCTTTCTTTGTAAATCAACAACTTTAGCATCAAATCCAACATTAAAAATATTAACAACATATCTATCATTAATCTTTAATAAATCAATATCTACAGCTGTTCCTTTAATTAAATTATCTAAATTACTAAAATCTTTATCTTTGAAATACTTTAAAAAATCATTTGCAGAACCAATTGGATAATTAGTAACTTCAACATTCTGATATCCAACAGCACCATTTACAACTTCATTTAATGTTCCATCGCCGCCACATGCATAAAATCTAATAGTATCATTTTTGTGTGTCTCAATATATTCTTTTACAAAAGAAATAGCATCTCCTATTCCTTTAGTCTTATATACTACATACTCTTCTTTTCGAAGAAATTTATCTATTTCATTACAAACATCATCGTAATGATTCTTTGATCCTGAAGCAGGATTAATTACAAAAACATGTTTCATTTTATTACTATCCCCAAAATTTTATATAAATTGTAT
>JAEEJT010000129.1 GCA_016282055.1 Bacilli bacterium | reverse complement strand
TTATTGCCCACGTTTCTGGTAAAATCCGTATGAATTTCATATACATTTTACCAGGTGATAAAGTAACTGTAGAGATGTCACCTTACGATTTAACACGTGGACGAATTACGTATCGTCATAAATAAAAATTAGTATATTCATATACTAACAAGGAGGATAAATTTTTTATGAAAGTTAGACCATCTGTAAAACCAATTTGCGATAAATGCAAAGTTATTAAAAGACATGGGAGAGTTATGGTTATCTGTAGCAATCCTAAACATAAACAAAGACAAGGATGATTTTGGAGGTAATTAGTTATGGCACGTATAAGTGGTGTTGATATTCCTCGTGATAAACAAGTTGTTATTTCATTAACATATATTTATGGTATTGGAAAACAAACTTCAATCGAGATTTTAAAGAAGGCAGGAATCCCTCAAGAAAAGAGAGTTAAGGATTTAACTGAAGAAGAATTAACTGCAATTCGTAAAGAAGTAGCAGCATATAAAGTAGAAGGTGACTTACGTAGAGAAGTTGCTTTAAATATTAAAAGATTAATGGAAGTTGGATGCTATAGAGGTATGAGACATCGTAAAGGTTTACCTGTAAGAGGTCAAAATACAAGATGTAATGCTCGTACTCGTAAGGGTAAAGCAAAAACTGTAGCAAACAAGAAGAAGTAGGAGGCTAAAACATGGCAACTCGTAAACATAAAGTTAAAAAGAATGTCGTTAATGGTGTAGCACATATCCATTCTACATTCAATAATACAATTGTTACAATTACTGATACAGAAGGAAATGCAGTATCTTGGTGCTGTGCAGGTGCACTTGGTTATAAAGGTAGTAAAAAATCTACTCCATTCGTAGCTAGTCAAGCTGCTGAAGCTGCTGCAAAAGGCGCACTTGATGCCGGTATGGTTAAAGTTGAAGTTTCTGTTAAAGGACCTGGTCCAGGAAGAGAAGCTGCTATTAGATCATTACAAGTTGCAGGACTTGAAATTACATCTATTAAAGATGTTACTCCAGTTCCTCACAATGGATGTCGTCCACCTAAGAAACCTAGAGGATAATACTAGGCTATTAGTATAAAAAAATTCATAAGCATAAAACAAGGAGGATGCGAATGAGAAAATTCGAATTTATTAAACCTCAAATTATAAATGAGACTGAAGCTAGTGATAATAATAATTATGCAAAGTTCACTATCACTCCACTTGAAAGAGGATATGGACTTACAGTAGGAAATGCTTTGAGAAGAGTTTTATTATCTTCTATGCCAGGGGTTGCTTTTGTTGCAACAAGTATAGAAGGCGTTGCTCATGAGTTTATGGCTCTTGATGGAGTTAGGGAAGATGTTACTGGTATCGTTTTAAATCTTAAGAATGTTATTTTCAAGATTGATGATGAATTATTATTCAAACCAATGCCTAAAGCAAAAGAAGAAATTTATGAACTTAGTGTTTATAAAGAAGGACCATGCACAGTTACTGCTGGAGATTTAGTTGATGAATCAAATCTTTTAACTATTGTTAATCCTGAACAAGTAATTTGTACTCTTGAAAAAGGCGGAAAGTTTAAAGCTAGATTCTATGCTAAACGTGGTATTGGATTCGTTACTTCTAATGAAAATAAGATTTATTGTAAAGATGAGAATGATAATACATATATTGATAGAATTCCTATTGATAGTATTTATACTCCAGTTACAAAAGTTAACTATGAAGTTGAAAAGACAAGAGTTGAGGATGACGTTACTTATGATAAATTAACTCTTGAAGTTTGGACAAATAATGGAATTAAACCAGTTGATGCTGTTAGTTTAGCAGCTAAATTTATGGTAGAACATTTTTCTATTATTTCTGAAATTAATCAAGTAATTGCTCAAGACAATTTCATGTATGAGCAAGAAGAAAAAGTAGTTAAAAAAGAATATGAAACTAAGATTGAAGAACTTGATTTATCAGTTCGTTCATATAACTGCTTAAAGAGAGCAGGAATTAACACTATTGGTGATTTAATTCAAAAGAATGAAGAAGAGATGATGAAGGTTAGAAACTTAGGTCGTAAGTCTTTAAAAGAAGTAATTCAAAAATTACATGAAAGAAATCTTGATTTAAAGCGTTCATATGATTCAACATCATCATTCGATGATTTAGATTCAGAGGAAGCAATAGATGAGGATGATTCTTCATTTGATGAAGAAATCTAAATTATAGGAGGAAATTATGCCATATAGTAAATTAGGACGTAATTCAAGTCAACGTAAAGCTTTAATGAGAGACTTAATTACAGATCTTATTATAAATGATAGTATTGAAACTACACTTTCAAAAGCTAAAGAATTACAAAGATTAGCTGATAAAATGGTTACTTTAGGTAAAAAAGGCGATTTAGCTAGTAGAAGATTAGCTGCAAGAATGATTAGATTTGAAGCTGTTGATGAAAATCAAAATGCTTTACAAAAATTATTCAATGTAATCGCTCCTAAATATACTAACCGTAATGGTGGATATACAAGAGTTTTAAAAACTGAGCCTAGACGTGGAGATAATGCTCCAATGGCAATTATTCAATTCGTTGAAGCTTAATATATAATAGACGTTCATTTGAACGTCTATTTTTTGTTTTTAGGTATCTAATTTAAGTTTAAATAAGTTTAAATTTATAATTTGTATAATTTTATAAGAAAATTAAAAGAATAAATAAAGTTAAATATTGGGTTATAAAAACCAAATTTACAAACACTCGATTCTTTTTCGATTTTTTACTCGATTATTATTGCATTTTTTACTCGATTAACTATAAAATCTAGATAAATAATTGACAAATGCTTGATTTATGGTTTGCTAGGTATGTTAAATACACTATGTAGATTACCCTTAAATTGATTTTAAGTAGATTAAATAGGTTGCAAAGCCTGTCAATTATTATGTTAGAAATGTTAAATTATTGTTATTTCATAATATTATTTTAAATATGTATTTAAATTTATGTAAACTTATGATATAATAAGTATAACATTGTGATATTAGAGTAGAAATGATAATTAATTACATAGATATTATTTGGTTTGTGGAAAAAGACTAATTGTTATAATGAATTCGCTAATGGAGTGGCTTTAATAGAGCCCGTTGCTAGCGTTAATAGCGAAATGAGTGCATATAATTTATTTATATGAATTAAGGTGGTACCGCGATAATTCGTCCTTAAAGATTTATTCTTTAAGGATTTTTATATTTTTAGGAGGATGTAATGTTAAAATTAATTAATGAATTAGAAGCTAAAGCTATAGCTAAGATTAATGAAAGTAAAAACGTTAATGAGTTAAATGAAGCTAAATCAACATTTTTAGGTAAAAAAAGTCCTATATCTGAAATCATGAGTAAAATGAGAGATTTTACTGTTGAACAAAAGAAAGAAATTGGTCAAAGAGTAAATGTCTTTAAAACTAAGATTGAAGAATGTGTAAATAAAAAACTTCAAGCTATTAAAGATGAAGAAGTTAATAACAAACTTAAAAGTGAAGAGATTGATGTTACTTTACCTGGTAAAAAGTTTAGTGATGGATATCTACATGTATTAACTAAGACTATTGAAGAACTTGAAGATATCTTCATTGGTATGGGTTATAGTATTGCTGAAGGACCTGAAATTGAAAAAGATTTATTTAACTTTGAAATGATGAATCTTCCTAAAGATCATCCTGCACGTGATATGCAAGATACTTTCTATATTACTAATAATGATTTATTACGTACTCATACTAGTCCAGTTCAAGCTCGTGTAATGCTTGAAGCTAAAGGAAAACCAATTAAAGTTGTTTGTCCTGGAAAAGTATATAGAAGAGATGAAGATGATGCTACACATTCTCATCAATTTATGCAAATTGAAGGTTTAGTAGTTGATGAGAATGTATCTATGTCAGATCTTAAAGGTGCTTTAACTGAAGTATTTAGAAAAGTTTTAGGTGAAGATACTAATATTAGATTTAGACCAAGTTATTTCCCTTTTACTGAACCAAGTGTTGAAGTTGATATTAGTTGTTTTAAATGTCATGGAGTTGGTTGTCCTTTATGTAAAGGTAGTGGATGGATTGAAATATTAGGTGCTGGTATGGTTCATCCTAATGTATTAAAGATGGCAGGATATGACCCTAATAAATATCAAGGATTTGCATTTGGTATTGGTATTGAAAGAATCACTATGCTTAAGTATGGAATTGATGATATAAGAAATTTCTATACTAATGATAAGAGATTCTTGAAGCAATTCTAGGAGGTTAATATGAAAGTTAAATTAAATTGGTTAAATGAATTCGTTGATTTAAGTGATTTATCAACTGAAGAAATTGTTAATACATTGAGTCTTCATTCTACTGAAGTAGAAGGGGTTAGTAAAGTTTTATATGGAACAAATTTAGTTGTTGGTCATGTTTTGACTTGTATTAATCATCCTGATAGTGATCATTTACATATCGCAACTGTTGATGTTGGTAGCGAAGTTTTACAAATTGTTTGTGGTGCTCCTAATATTAAACAAGATATGTATGTAATTGTTGCTCTAATTGGATGTGAATTACCTGGAGGATTTAAGATTAAAAAATCTAAAATTAGAGGAATTGAATCATTTGGTATGATTTGTAGTTTACAAGAATTAGGTATGGAAAATAAATATGTACCAGCAGAATATAGTGAGGGTATCTACTATTTTAAAGAAAAAGTAACAGTTGGTGCTAATCCTTTAGAATTACTTGATTTTTGTGATGATGTTTTAGAATTAGGTCTTACTCCAAATAGAGGAGATTTACTTTCTATGTTAGGATGTGCTTATGAAGCTAGTTGTATTTTTAATAGACCTTTAAAACCATTAAGTTATAAATTAGTTGAAGAAGGACTTAATAACAAAGATTTAGTTAGTGTAAGTATTAAAACTGATAAGTGTTTATCATATTATGCTAAGGTTATTAATGACGTTAAAGTTAAAGAGAGTCCTCAATGGTTAAAGAGTAAATTAATAGCATTTGGTATTAGACTAAATAATAATTTAGTTGATATAACAAATTATGTTTTGGCATTATTTGGTCAACCATTACATGCTTTTGATTATGATAAAGTTGGTAACAAAATTCTTGTAAGAAATGCTAATAAAGATGAAAAAATTGTTACATTAGATGGTGTAGAAAGAAATCTATTAGATAGTGATATTGTTATAACTGATGGAAAAAATCCTACATGTATAGCTGGTGTTATGGGTGGATTAGAAAGTGGAGTTACAGAAACTACCAAAAATATCTTACTTGAAGCAGCTGTATTTGATCCAGTTTCTATTAGAAAAACATATACACGTCTTGATTTAAGAAGCGAAAGTTCAATTAGATATGAGAAAGGTGTAGATATCAACAGAACTAAATTTGCTCTTGATTATGCATGTTATTTATTTAAAACATTAGCTGATGCTAAGATTAGTATTGGTACAGTTCATGAAGGAATAAGTGAAATTAAGGATAAAGAAATAACTGTTACATCTAGTTATGTATCTAAATATCTAGGAATTGATGTTAATAGTGATACTATTTTAGATATCATGAAACGTTTAGGATTTGAATGTAAGAAGGATAATGATAATATTACAGTTTATGTTCCTAATAGAAGATGTGATATAAGTATTAAAGCAGATATTGTAGAAGAAGTTGGTAGAGTTCTTGGTTATAATGATTTACCTACTACATTATCAAAAACTCCTCTTGCTGGAAAGTTAACAAGTTATCAAAAGAAACGTAGAATGATTAAACATTTACTTGTTAATTTAGGATTAACTGAATGTGTTAATTATTCACTTAGAGAAAATAATAATGAATTTACATATCTATTTAATGAAAATGATCAAGATATTAGCTTAATGCATCCTATTAGTTTAGATAGAAAAGTAATGCGTAGAACATTAGTTCCTTCTATGTTAGATGATGTTAAATATTCATTTAATAGAAAAATGAATGATATAGCTATATTTGAAGTTGGTAAAGTATATAGTGTAAATAATAATGAATACTTAGAACATGAAAATTTAAGTATCTGTATGGCAAATACTTATACACAAACTTTATGGAAAGGTAATAAAGAAACTGTTGATTTCTTTGTATTAAAAGGAATCGTTGATGAAGTATTTAATAGCTTAAATCTAAATGTTACATATGAAAAATTAGATACTATTAAAGAAATGCATCCATTAAGAACAGCTTCTATAAAACTTAATGATAAAGTAGTTGGTTATATTGGTGAACTTCATCCAAAGTATCAACAAGAACAAGAATTAAAAGGTGTTTATGTTTGTGAATTAAACCTTGATTATATCTTAAAACAAGACTTACAAAAGACAATATATACACCAATATCAAAAGTTCCTAGTGTAGAACGTGATTTAGCGCTTGTAGTTAATAAAGATATTAGTGCTAGTAGAATCGTTGATGTTATTAAAAATACTGATAAGAAATTAATAAGTGATGTTATTATATTTGACTTATATGTTGGTGATAAAGTTGGTAAAGATTTAAAGAGTATTGCTTGTAAAGTAATTCTTTCATCAAATGAAACATTAACAGATGAAGTTGTTAATAATAAGATTAATAAAGTATTAAAGAATCTTGAAAAAGAATTAAATGCAAAACTTAGAGCATAAAAAAAGGCATCATTTTTTGATGCCTTGTTGTATTATTAACTCACTAGTTAATAACTATAGA
>JAEEJT010000128.1 GCA_016282055.1 Bacilli bacterium | reverse complement strand
TTTAAAATTTAAAATATAATAAAAATTAAATAAAAGCAATAATTAATTAATTATTATAAAACTGTATTCGAAAAGTATTTTTATCTTTTTAATTTTAATCTTATTGACATTAACCAAAATAATTGATTATGTTGCTAATAATTATACCGGGAAATGTAATGATATTTATGTATACTTGGAAGGACAAGGAAAAATAGAAAATTTTAGCGATTGTAAAATGAATGATGAAGGAGAGGTTACTGAATTACGATTTTATTCTTATTGTCTTAACAATACACAATTTGAGACACTTCTTTCTTATAATACTATTGAAACTCTTGAATTTACAAGATATACTAATGAGAAATATCTTAATATAAATAGTGAAATTATAGCATCTCAATTTGGTTGTTCTTCCATTCCAACCAATTATGAATTATTTAATACACTTACCAATTTGAAATATTTAGATTTAATTGGTGTGATGAATTCAAATATCAATATTATTACCAGTATTCCTAAATCTGTTGAAATATTAAAAATTGGTGAAAATTTTACACTTACACAAAAAATGGTTGATGTAATAAGTAATTTAACCAATTTAAATAGTTTAACCTTATTTGAAGTTGACATCAATAAAAAATTAGATTTATCAAAATTTTCAAATCTTAAAAATCTTACTTCATTAGAATTGTTGTGTGAAGGTGATAACTATATACCAGGAAATATATTTAAGAATTTTGCCTATTTGAAAAAATTAGTTATTTATATGGATGTACTATTTGATCAAAAGATTATAGATAGAATTGGTGATCTAACTAATTTAGAAGAATTAGAAATGAAAGTACCTACAGATACGGAAACCAATCTTTCATTTATAAGTAAATTAAAAAATCTTTCCTCTTTTAGTATTACATGTGATTATGATTGGCAATATGAAGAATTAATTATTCCATCATCAGCTTTATTCTCATTAACTAATTTAAAGAGATTTTCTATTGATAATTGTGGAGCTGCTATCTCTACTTCTCGAAAAGATACATTGACATGGGCAAACCTTAAGAATCTTGAGTATCTTAATCTTATTAATGATGATCGTAAATGGCCAATAGAATTCTTTGATTTAAATTATCTTGGTGATTTACCTAATCTTAAAGAAGTTCATATTTTTAGTTTCGGATATTCCGCCCTTCCAGAAAGTATTGGAAATCTTAAAAATCTTGAAATACTTGATTTAATATATAATTCATTAGATGCAATTCCTAATTCCATCACTAAACTTGAAAATCTCAGAGAATTATATTTAGAAGGTAATTATGTGAAATCACTTCCTGATCAAATTGGAAATCTTAAAAATCTTGAAGTATTAGATTTACGTTATAATGGTATAACTAGTTTACCAAACTCTATTGAAAATTTAGTTAATCTAAAAATTTTGGATGCTCCAAGTAATGAAATTGTTAACATTCCAGAAAACATTGGAAAATTGTCTAAACTTGAATATTTAAATGTTGGCTATAATAAAATTGTTGAAATTCCAAAATCTATTGGTAATCTTAAAGTTACTGAACTTAATTTAAGTGGTAATTCAATTGAAAAAATTCCTGAAGAAATTGGAAATATGAAAAATTTAGTAACATTGCATTTAAATGATAATCAAATTACTGAAATTCCATCTTCTATGGTAAGCAATAAAAATCTTGAAAATCTTAAACAATTGAATTTACGTTATAATAAATTAACTTCGCTTCCTGATGAAATTGGAAATCTTAAAAATCTTGAAGAACTACTTCTTACTAGAAATGAAATAACTAGTTTACCAGAGACTATTGGAGATTTAGTTAATCTTGAAAGTTTAGTTGGAAATGAAAATAAAATTGTTAACATTCCAATAAACATCGGAAATCTTTCTAAACTTGTACAATTAGATTTAACGAATAATAAAATTGTTGAAATTCCAAAATCCATTGGTAATCTTAAATTTAGAGAACTTGATTTTAATCATAACAATATTGAAAGAATTCCTGATGAAATGGGAAACATGAAGAATTTAGTAAAACTAAATTTATCCTATAACAATATTACTAATATTCCATCAACTTTTGGAAATTTAACAAAGCTTGACACAATTAATTTAAATTACAATTTTATTGATACGCTTCCAGAAAGTATTGGAAATCTTAAAGTTCGTAACCTTTTAATGAGATTCAATAACATTACCGATATTCCGTCTTCCATTGGAGATCTTGTAAATATTGAAGAAATTGATTTGGACAATAATAGTATCACTAGTATTCCGTCATCTATTGGAAATCTTAAGAATCTTAGAATATTTAGTGTAGAAAATAATTCAATTAGTTCAATTCCTGAATCTTTTGGTAATCTTGAAAATCTTGTTTCTTTATATTTAAGAGATAATAATTTAACTTCACTTCCTGCATCTTTAGGTAATCTTATAAATCTTAGTTCTTTAGGTTTAAAAAATAATAAATTAACTTCATTTCCTGATGAATTTGGAAATCTTAAAAATCTTGGATATTTAGAATTTGATAATAATGAAATAACTAATATACCAGAGACTTTTGAAAATTTAGTTAATCTTCAAACTTTGATCGGAAATAATAATAAAATTGTAAAAATTCCAACCAACATTGGAAATCTTTCCAAACTTAAGGAATTAAGGTTAAGTAATAATCAAATTGTTGAAATCCCTAAATCCATCAGTAATCTTAAAATTGGAAATCTAAATTTTAGTCATAACAATATTGAAGGAATCCCCGATGAAATTGGAAACATGGAGAACTTAGGTTATATTAATTTTAGTTATAATAACATTAAGAACATTACCAATATTCCATCCTCCTTAGGAAAATTGGAAGAAAGATTTGAATTATGGTTAGATCATAATGAAATTGAAAAAATTCCTGATGATATAGGAAACATAAAGAATGTGTATAGAATTAATTTATCCTTTAATAAAATTACCAATATTCCATCCTCTTTAGGAAATTTAAAAGAGCTTGTTATACTTAATTTAGATAACAATTTAATTGATGATGAAATTCCAGAGTCTTTAAATGATTTACCTCAATTACTTACTGTTAACTTTTCATATAATATTAATATTAAAGGTAAAACTATTAACTTTCCATATGCGACTGCAAATACATGTACTTATTATCCTCCAAAAGAAGGTTATACCTATTCTCTTTGTGAACCTGTTGATGTCAATTGTAAAGATAAATCCGGATTACTACAACAATGTGATGCATAAAAAACAAAAAAAAACAAACAAACAAACAAACAAACAAAGAAACGAAAGAAAAAAAAAGCATAATAACATTTCGAAATTATTATACACAATAAAGGAATATTTTAAATAATTGTACAAACAAACTTAATAAATAAGTACATGTTGAT
>JAEEJT010000127.1 GCA_016282055.1 Bacilli bacterium | reverse complement strand
ATATTAAAAAAAATATTTTTCTTTTTTATAATATTGACAATAGCGTAATTTTATTGTATCCTATATTAGGGAAGACGTATTCCCGGAAGACGTATTCCCGGATTGTGTGGTGATATAAATATGAAATATATTGGAAGAACAAGAGAATTAGATTTATTGGAAGAAAGGTATGTTAGTAATAGATTTGAATTTGGGTACTTATATGGACAAAGACGTATTGGTAAAACTTCACTTTTAGAAATGTTTAAAAATAACCGAAAAGCACTGATGTTTTATGCTACTGATAGTGATGATATTGATATTAGAGATGATTTTAGCCGTTTTTTTTATAAACAAGCAGGAATATCATATCAAGGGAGTTTTAGTAATTGGTATTCCTTTTTTGAAGCTATATCCGATTATTTTAAGAATGAAAATGGTTTGTTTGTTATTGATGAATATCCAAGCATTATATTAACACGAGATGGAAAAAGAAAAAAAACTGATTTTCTATCATCACTACAAAAGGCTATAGATAATATGTTTATTCATCAAAATTTTATGTTAATATTAACAGGTAGTAATGTTTCATTTTTGGAAACAGAAATTAATGATAGTAAAGCACCATTATATCAAAGAAATACATTTTCATTATTATTGAAAAAATTTGAATGGGATGAGGCTTTAGAGTTTTTAAGTGATATAAAAAATGATATTGATAAAGCTAAGATTTTAGCTCTTATGAACACATTTCCTTATTATTTATCATTGGTTAATCAACAAAAATCTTTTGACGAAAACTTGGATGATTTGTTCTATAAAGAAACTGCAACTTTTACGGATGATCCTAGTAAAATAATAACATCTAATGTAGTAGCAAGTGGACTTTATGCATCAATTATAAAAAATATATCTAATGGGAAAAATACTTTAAATACTCTTTGTGAGGCATTAAATACTGATACAAGTAAAATGTCAAAATATCTTAAAGAACTATTAAGAGATAATATTATTAAAAAGAGAGTAAACTTTAATTCTAATAGAAATGCAAAGTATGAAATATGTGATCCAATGCTTAATTTTTATTATAGATTTATTAGAGAAAACTCAGAGTATATTAAAACTGGATATGGACAAATGATAAAAAAAGAGCAGACAATTCAGATTAATGATTTTATCAATCATGCATTTGAGTATGAATGTTTGACTTACTTAGAATATTTAAATAAGCATAATGAATTAAATACTTTTTATATGGATTTTGGTAACTGTACTATTGATAATTCGGAATTAAATAGAAGTATAGAACTTGATATTGTTGCGACAAGAAAAGATTTCTTATTAGTTGGTGAGTGTAAATTTTCAAAAAATAAAAAATCTATAAGTGAAGTTAATGATATGTATGAAGATACATCAATAAGTGTTTTTAACCATTATAAAGAAAGAGAGTATTATTTATTTAGTGCCTCTGGATTTGACGAAACTTTAATTAATAACAAAAATAAAAATATGAACTTAATTGATTTAAAAACAATGTTTTATAATATTCACAAGGATGAATGATTAGTAATTTAAAAAAATGATTATCTATATAAGATAATCATTTTTATTTAAATTTGATTTATATTCTCTTTTATTATTAATACAATCTATTATTTCATCGGTTATAGCTTTTGGAGTAGAAGCTCCTGAGATTACACCAATTTTATTAATATTAGTTAAATTGATATCATTTAAATCATTAATAGTTTCTATTTTATAACTATTATTTGTATATTCTTTAGCTATTTCATATAATGAATTTGTATTATTACTTAGTTTATCACCAATAATTAAATAACCATCATATAAACCAAATGTTTGTTTTAATGCATTTTGTCTTTGCTTTGTTGCATCACAAACTTCTTCATTAATAAGAATATTTTTATTTTGCTTGTTTATATTATTGTAGATATCTAATACTTGATAATAAATAAGAGTTGTTTGATTTATAAAGAATGTATTATCTAAGATAGTATCATTTTTATCATATACACTAACTTTATCTGATAATGATAAATAAGATATAACTTCAGGATGATTCTTTTCTCCTATTATTTTAATATTAAATCCATTATCTAGTTGTTTTAATATTTTATTTTGAATTAATGTAACTTTAGGACAAGTTGTATCAACAATATCAAGTCCTTTTAGTTTTGCTAACTCTAATATGTTTTTACTAATTCCATGGGCTGTAAATATTACAGTTCCATTTTTTATTCTATTTAGATTTTCTAAATAGTTATCTTTAAATACAATTAGTTTATCAAGATAAGCTTCCATTACGTTTTTATTATGAACAACATAACCAAACATATAAATAGGTTTTTTTGTATTAGGGTTATTAATACAATCATTGATCATTTTGATTGCTCTTTTAACACCATTACAAAAACTATTTGGTTTTATTTCATAAGCTATCATAGTAAATCACTTAATACCCAAAGGTATTTACCTGTTGTATGTCCCCAAATCTCTTTATAAACAGCATTAGTAATAGTAGGCCAGTAAGGTAAATCTAAATCATCTTTTGTTTTAATTCCAACAGGAAGACTACCTACCATTTGACCTGAGAATGCAACATATAGATTGTGATAATTATGACCTTCACCATACATTGTACTAGATGCAAAAGGATTAGCTCCTAAAATCCATTCTAACTGTTTAATACACACTGATTTAACATCATTTAAGTT
>JAEEJT010000126.1 GCA_016282055.1 Bacilli bacterium | reverse complement strand
GTGCTATAAAAAGAATTTTCACTTTTATTTTCTAATGATTTTATCCATTCTTCTTCTTTAATGTATACTTCATTATCATTTTTAACAAAACATAATAAACCTTGTTTATCTAAAGTTTCAAATTCTGTTCCATTATATTGTTTTAAGTATAACTTACTATTCTCTTGTATGAAAATAGTTTGATTTAATTCAGGATTTTGTGGTTCTTCTGTTATAATTTCATTAACTATATAATTAAATCTATTTAAATCGTTTGATATTAAAACCCAATTTTGATGGTTATCAGTATCTTCAAACCTTACATAAACTTGTTTTGTATCGTTTACTATACAAATTGATGAAACCAATGCTTCTTCATATTCGGTGTAATCGTCTATTCCATTAAATTTTTCTAACGTTAGATAATCGTTTTGTTTTAATAAAATAAATTCTGGATAATTTGAAGTAGGTTTAGTTTCACGTATTTCTTTTACTGAATAATTATAAATATAAATTAATTCGTTTTCATATGCTTTAATCCATTCATCTTCTTTAATATAAATATAAACGTTATCAACAATACATAAACTTCCTTTTATTACATCAATTTCTTTATATTGGTCGTCATCTAACCTTTTTAAAGTTAAAGTATTATTTTCATTTATAAAAATGTATTCTGGTTTATCTTGTATTGGTTCTTCTTCAACAATTTCATCAACAAAATAGTTCATTCTTCCGTTTGTTTTTATCCATTCTTGATTACTTTCATTACTTATTAAAGTGTAAACTTCTAACGTTTTAACAATTAAACAACTTGAATTAACATTTACTGGTGAAACTGGTGAATATTCATTATTGTTTAAATGCCTTAATTCATAGTTATCGTTTGTTTTTATAAAAATGTATTCTGGTTTATCTTGTGTTGGTTCTTCTGTTAAAGTTTCATAAACGTTATAATTATATTTATCTAATTCAACTACGTTATTCATATTAATCCAATTTTGATGGTTATTTTCATCTTTAAATTTAACAAATACTGATTTATCAGATTCTATAGAGCATTGTGATCCTTCTGGTGCATCTACTACTTCTAACAATGAATTCTTTAAAGTATAATAAGAATTTTCATAAACAAAATAATACTTTCCTTCTTCTGTTTGGGGGTCTGAAGTATAAATTTGTTCAGAAGAATAATGATATTTTGATACTTGCTCTTGTTCAATAACATTAATCCAATTTTGATTTTCAGGATACTCTTCTGTTGGTGAATTGTAATAAATATATTGTTCATCTTTTACTATACATAAAGCACCTATTGGAAGTGATAATTCAATAAATAAAGAAGATGACGAATCATATTGTTTTAAATGAAGTATATTATTTTCTTTTATAAAAATAATTTGATTATCTTCAGGGTTTTCTGGTTCTTGTGAAATAATTTGATTAACGTAATAATTAATTTGTGGAATTTCTGAAGAGTTAGTTTCTAGTTTTATCCAATTTTGTTCATTTGATGTATCTGACAAATCCTTATACTTTATAAATACTTCTTTAGTTTCATTTATTATACAAGTTGATCCAATCGGTGTATTGTTAAATAACGAATAACTAGAATCATCCCATTTATATAAACTATAATAAGTTTGATTATTTAGTATATATTGATATAATATATAATCTGTTATATAAATTAATGGTTTGTTTGTATAAATTTCATTTGAATAATAATGATAATTATCTAATTTTGAAGTTTCTAATTGTTTCCAATTATTTAAACCAGAATATCGAATAAAAATAGTTTCATCATTTTCAATTATACAGAATGAACCAGGCTTTAATTCTGTTTCTATTGAAATGTAAGAGTTATCTTGCTTTTTATAAAGTGTATAATTATCGTTTTCTAAAACAAAAATATAATCATCGGTTTTTCCTGAAGTTGAAGATGAAACTTCTTTAACATAATAGTTATAAGTATCCACATTAGAAGAGTTATTTATTTCAATCCAATTATCTTCAAATTTAATAAACGTTTTTTGATTTTCTTTAACAACACAAATTGAACCATTTTGAACAGGATAATCTTCAAAAGTATTACTTATAAATTGTTTTAACGTATAAACGTTATTATCATTTAACATTAAAATTAAATCTTTATCGTTTAACCCTGTAGGATCTCCTGTATTTAAAATTTTTTGAACAAAATAGTTTCCACTATTTTTTTCTACATATTTCTGTAAATAATCTAAACTAATAACACTGTTTGGTTCAGTATCATCAACGTTTGAAACTGTCATATTAGTGCTATTAATATTAGTGCTATTTACGTTTACACTATTAATTTCATCAATGTTATTAATAACGTTTTTATCGTTATTTCTTTCAATTGTTATTCCTTCTGTACCGCCGATTGTTAAAGTTTTTTCTATAGTTGTATTTCCTGAAGTTGAAAAGTTTCCTTCATTATCAATAATACAATTATTATTTACATTAATATTATTAGTTGAAACATTTTTACTTGTTAAGTTATCTAAATTTTCAATTACTTTTTTGTTATTATCGTT
>JAEEJT010000125.1 GCA_016282055.1 Bacilli bacterium | reverse complement strand
CTTCTTTTTCCAATTCCTTCTCCTTCAACATAAATACTACAATTTGTAACTCCTTTAAATTCTTTCATAAACATTACTCCTATTCATATTTTCTATTAATAATTTCATTTACATTTAATTCAGAAGAATTATTATTTAACATATCTTTTAATTCAATAATTCCTTCATTTGCTTTTTTACCAACAATTATTCTGTTACGACAACCAATTAAATCAGCATCTTTAAATTTAACTCCAGCTGATTCATTTCTATCATCGAATAATACATCATATCCTTGTTTTGTAAGTTCATTGTAAATATTTAATGCAATGTTATAATTTTCTGTTCCTTCTTTATCAAGTGGAATAACATGAATATCAAAAGGACTTAATTCTTTTGGCCAAACAGCTCTATCGTTATTATAGTGTTGTTCTAATACTGCCATTAGTAATCTACTAACACCAATACCATAGCAACCCATAATAATTGGTTTTGTTTTTCCATCTTTATCAATAAATGTTGCTTTCATAGGTTCAGAATATTTAGTTCCTAATTTAAATATATGACCTGCTTCAATTCCTTTTGCATGTTTAATTGTTCCTTTACCGTCTGGAGATGGAGCACCATCAGGATAATCAACAACTTCAATGTTGCTTGCAAAATCACTTGAATCACTATAAACTATTGTATCTTCACCAATATCGCAAAGAACCATGAATTCTTCACTACTATTACCACCAATATTACCACTACATGCATTAACTATTCTAAAGTTAAGTTCGCATCTTGTTAAAATATTAATGTAAGCTTGTCTAATTTTTAAATACCATTCATCTAAATCTTCGTAAGTGCTTGAGAATGTATATAAATCTTTCATTATAAATTCTCTACCTCTCATTAATCCAAATCTTGGTCTAAATTCATCTCTAAATTTAGTTTGAATTTGATATAAAGCTACAGGTAATTTTTTATAACTAGTTATATAATCTCTAACAATTGATGTAATAACTTCTTCATGAGTTGGGCCTAAACAGAATTCACGATCATGACGATCTTTTATTCTCATTAATTCTTTTCCATAGTTTTCCCATCTACCACTTTCAACCCAAAGATCTTTTCCCTGTAATGTTGGCATTAATAATTCATTACATCCAATTTTATCAAGTTCTTCACGTATAATATTTTCAACTTTTTTAATTACTTTATAGCCTAATGGCATATAAACGTAAACGCCAGCAGCTGTTTGTTTTATATATCCCCCACGTAATAATATTTTATGACTTATTACTTCAGCTTCTTTTGGCATATCTCTTAATGTTGGGGCAAATAATAGTGTTTGTTTCATAATTTGACCTTTCTATTTTTTAAATAACCTTAAAATATCTTGATATCCAACAAATACCATAAGTCCTAATAATAGAACAAATGTTATTGTTATTAAAACAGTTTCTACTTTTTCACTTGGTTTTTTCTTTGTTATTGCTTCATAAGCAACGAATACTAATCTACCACCATCTAAAGCAGGAATTGGAAGTAAATTCATAAATCCAATATTAACACTTAGTAACCCTACTAAATTTAATAAAGTAATAATTCCATATTGTCTTGCTTGACTTGTGATAGAAAATATACCAATTGGTCCTGATAGATTATTAATTGTAACAGATCCTTTAAATAATAATTTTAAAGTATCAAATACTAAAGTAAATGATTGACCAGTACGTTTAAATCCATAACCTATACTTTTAACAAGAGAAAACTTTGTTGAACACTCTAATCCAATTGATGATGTTGTAATATCATATTGACCACCATTAATTGAATATTGATTTTTCATTAGATATTGACTATATGGTTTAATCTTAATATTAAGAGTTTCAATTTCACCATCAACGTTTTCTCTTTCAACAGTTAAATATACATAATCATCATCTGTTTTAGTTCCGCCTTCAACGTTACTAAATACTTCTCTTATTTGTGACCAAGTTGGATTAGTTATATTTAAAGTATTATATGCTTTTATACTCTTAATTATATCGCCTTTTTTAAGTTCAGAATTATCCCCTAATCCATCGCTTAATGAACTAACAATACCAACCTTAGTTAATGATGACTTCATATCATTACCAAAACCAGCACTATTTATAGCAATAAATGGTTGAGCTTCAACTATTAAGTTATTCTTATCATCTCTTGAATATGTAATAACTATAGGAGTTGACATATATTTACTATCATATTCTTTCATGAAATCTTGATAATCAACCCAACTAGTAATTTCCTTTGATAAGTCACCAGAACTTAAATGTGTAATTCTATCTCCAGATTCCAATACATCAACGTAAGGAGAACCATTTGCAACTTTACCAATTTCATTACTTTTCGTATTACTAAATCCTTGACATAAACCAACGATAAAGAAAACAATAAGAGCAAGAATAAAATTCATTAATGGCCCACCAAACATAACCATAGCACGTCTACCTTTAGACTTAGAATTTAATGTGCGATTATATGGAGCAATTTGAATCTCTTCTTTTTTTGAATAGCAGATAGCCTTACTATCTACTTCAATTTCTTTTTCACTTTCATTTTCTACTACTTTAATAAATAGGTATCCTGTTTGATTGGCATCATATAAATCGTATGATATAACATCATATACAGGATATGTAATCTTTTCATTATCAATATCAAAATAAATACCTTTTACTTTATTATTAACGATATTCAATTTAACTTGTTTAACATCTTTTAATAAATCTGCTTCTTCTGTTTCTCCAGCAATTGCACAAAATCCTCCTAAAGGAAGTGCTCTAATTGAGTAAACAATCTCACCTTTTCTTTTTGAAAATAGTTTTGGTCCCATACCAATAGCATACTCACGACATAAAATTCCACCTTTTAAAGCAAATATCATATGTCCAAATTCATGTATACCAACGATTACAGTTAAAACTATAATAAATACAATGATGTCAATAATTGTTTCCCAAAAACTAGATGCTAGAAACAAACTAGTTATATTTCCCATTATATACACCTTTCTTAATTTCTGAATCTACTTTTAATATATTATCAATGTTAAATTCTAGATTTATATTATTAGTACTATTTATACAATTAAATAGTATCTTCTCAATATCTAAGAATTTAATCTTATTTTGGATAAATAAATCAACACATGCCTCATTGCAAGCATTAAATATTGTTGGATAAAAACCACCAAGCTTTCCAACTTTATAAGCTAATTCTAACATTGGATAACGATTAGTATCCATTGGTTTAAATGTAAGTGTATTTAACTTACTAAAACTTATAGAATCAATAACACTATCACTGATCTTTCTAACCAATGCATATTGAATTGGAATAATCATTGATGGATTATACATTAAAGCACCAATAGAATTATCATTATATTCAACCATAGAATGAATAATTGATTCATAATGTAAAACAGTATCAATCTTATCATATGGCATATTAAATAAATGATGTGCCTCAATTACTTCTAATCCCTTATTAACCATAGAAGCACAATCAACAGTAATTTTCTTTCCCATTGACCAATTAGGATGTTTTAGGGCTTCATTAATAGTTACATTTTCTAACTCGTTTCTGTTATAGTCCCTAAATGCTCCTCCACTTGCCGTAATAATTATTTTTTTTACTTCATCAGAGTTAACATTTTTAAGTAATCTATAAATAGCATTATGTTCACTATCAACGGGAATTATATTAACATTATTCTTTCTTGCTAAATCATTAATGATATCTCCAGCAACAACCATTGATTCTTTATTAGCAAGATATAAATCTTTTTTTGCAAGTATTGTATAATATGATGGTAATAATCCAGCTATTCCAGTAATACCATTTAATACATTGCCTTCATTTTCAAATATTAGTTCTTTTAAACCATTAGTTCCACTTTTTAAAGTAATATCTTTGTTAAAATCTCTTACTTTTTTTAAGTCTAATTCATTTAAACACCAAACGCTTTTAACATTAAATTCTTTAATAATATCTAAAGCGTCTTTTAAGTTATTTCCAAAAGATATTGCACTTACATTAATATTATACTTTTTACAAACTTCAAGTGCTTGCCTACCAATAGAACCAGTGGCACCCAAAATAATAACACTTTTCATTATAGAATCACACATTCTAGGATAATCATAATACAATAGAATATAGATCCACTAAAAATGAAACTATCAAACCTATCTAAAACGCCACCATGACCTGGAAGTAATTT
>JAEEJT010000124.1 GCA_016282055.1 Bacilli bacterium | reverse complement strand
TTTTATATGATTGAAGAGTTATTAAATAAATTAAAAAATAGAATTAAAGATATTTTAAGTGAAATGGGAGCAAGTGATGTTGAGGTAATGTTTGAAGTTCCTAAAGATGAAGGACATGGTGATTATTCAACAAATGTTGCTATGAGACTTGCTAAAGTTTTACATAAAAGTCCAGTTGTAATAGCAAATGAGATTAAAGAAAAAATTGATTTAAAAGAATTTAATCTTGAAAATTTAGAAATTGCTGGTGCTGGTTTTATAAATTTATATATTGATCCTAAATATTTATCAAATGTTGTTTTTAAGATTTTAAATGAAAAGAATAATTATGGTAATTTAGAGATTGGTAAAGATGAAAATATATTATTAGAATTTGTTAGTGCAAATCCTACAGGATATTTACATATTGGACATGGAAGAGGAGCTAGTTATGGTGATAGTTTAGCTCGTATTCTTAAAAAAGCCGGATATAAAGTTTCTAAAGAACATTATGTAAATGATGCTGGTAATCAAATTAATAATTTAGTTATTTCAATTTATGAAAGATATAAAGAATTATTTGGTTTAGATTTTAATTTAAATGATGATTGTTATCATGGAAAAGAAATAATAGAAATTGCTCAAAGTATTAAAGATAGTAAAGGTGATTTCTATTTAACTAATGATTATAAAAATGATTTTAGAAAAATCGGTGTTGATTTCTTACTTAACGGTTTAAAGAATGATTTAAAAGATTTCCATGTTGAGTTTGATACTTGGTTTAGTGAAAAGTCTTTATATGATAATAATGAAGTACAAAGTACACTTAATTATTTAATTGATAATGGTTATACTTATAAACAAGATGATGCTTTATGGTTGAAAACTACTTTATATGGTGATGATAAAGATAGAGTATTAGTTAAATCTGATGGAAGCCTAACTTATTTAACTCCAGATATAGCATATCATAAGAATAAACTTTCTCGTGGTTATACACATTTAATTGATGTTTTAGGTGCTGATCACCATGGTTATGTAAGTAGAATTAAAGCAGCTATTGCTTTTGTTGGTGGAAATCCTGATTTACTTGATATTGACTTATTACAAATGGTTCGTGCTATTCAAAATGGTGAAGAACTAAAGATGAGTAAAAGAAGTGGTAAAGCTATCACTTTAAGAGATTTAATGGATGAAGTTGGAACTGATGCTTTAAGATTTATGTATGTTTCTAAATCTTTAGATACTCATATGGACTTAGATTTAGATCTTGCTGTTAAAAAGACAAGTGATAATCCAGTTTATTATGTTCAATATGCTCATGCTAGAATCTCTAGTTTATTTAATGTTGTAAAAGAAAAAGGTATTACTTATAATAGAGTTAGTGAGTTTAAGTATTTTGATATTAATAAAGCAAGTAAGCTAATTAATATTTTATTACAATATCCTGCTTATGTTGAAACATGTGCTACAAAACGTTTACCACATAAGATGTGCCAATATTGTACTATTCTTGCTAAGGCTTTACATACATTCTATAATGATGAAAAGATTATAACTGATAATATTGATGAATTAAATGAAAAGTTAACTCTACTAGAAGCTGTTCAAATAGTATTAAAAGATGCATTATCATTAATTGGTGTTAATGCTGTAGATAAAATGTGAGGAGTGTAATATGAGTAAATTAAAGAAATACGTTTGGTTTTTTGAGTTTTTTGCTAGTGCAATTTTAATTGCTTTTGCTATTACAAGTGTTATTAAACAAGAATTTGTTGTTTTTGCATTTGGTTCTGTATTTGTTATTTTTGGTCTATTTCGTATTGTTCCACTTGTTAAGACTACTGAGTCTAAATTGATTAAGTATCTAACTATAGCTGAACTAGTTATTGATGTTGTTTGTGGTGTAATATTATTTGCATTTAGTGATAAGTTTGTTGAAAATGATACTAAGCTATTTGGTTATATTGTTGGTGGAGTTATGTATTTAAGAGGATTTATGCATTTCTTATCAACATCTGTTAAAAAAGAACCAACAACTTTTATGGCATTTATTGTTAATATTGCATTTATCACATTAGCTAGTGGTATTATTTTTAATGGTGGATTTAGTGTTAAATATTTAGCATGGTTTTTCCTTGCAATGGTATGTTTATGTGTTATAATCTTTGTCTTAAGAGGAATGAAAGATTATAGAAGTTATCGTGGTAATTTAGTTGGTGAAAGTAAAACTAAGAATGTTAAAGTTGTTGAACAAAAAGAAGAGGAAGTTACAAATCCAACTAGTGATGAAATTAAAATAAACATTGTTCCTGAAAAAGAAGAACAAGATCAAGAAGTTGCACAATTATAAAAATCAAGCCATAGGTTTCTATGGCTTTTAATATAAGAGGTGTTATTATGACTGATAATATAAAAAAGTGTTTAAAAGAGTCTATTAATAATAGTAAGTATAATGGATATATTGATAATATATTTATTGCTTATAATAATACACATGAAATTGATAAACTTGATTTATTTAAAGAAGAAATGATTATTGATAGCACTATTTATAATACATCTTTTAAAAAAGTAAATAAATTGCAATATAATATAGAAAGATATTATGTTAATAATAATGGTGTATATGATATAGAGAAAGATAATTGTAAATTGTATTATTATCTTAAACTTAATCCTATTAAAGTAATTAATAGTTTAGATTTATTCTATTTAAAGTTAAAAGAAATAGAGATTACTAAAGTTAAACCAAAATTATTATTACATAGTTGTTGCGGACCTTGTAGTAGTTATTGCCTTAGTTATTTAAATAAATATTTTGATATTTCTATATTATATTATAATCCTAATATTGATACTCTTAGTGAGTTTAATAAAAGATTAGATTATCAAAAAAAGATTATTGATTGTTTAGGATATAATATTCCTATTATTGTTCCAGAGTATAATCATAATTCTTATTTAGAATATATTAAAGGATTTGAAAATGAAAAAGAAGGATCTAAAAGATGTTACTTATGTTATAAAGAAAGGTTATGTAAGTTAATTGAATATTCTAATGATTTTGATTATGTAACAACAACTTTATCTGTTAGTCCTTATAAAAATAGTAATTGGATAAATGAGATAGGATTAAGATTATCTAATAAGTATATGTATTCTAATTTTAAATTAAATGATGGATATAAGGCATCTATTGAATTAAGCAAGAAATATAATTTATATAGACAAGAGTATTGTGGATGTGAATTTTCACGATTAGAAAGTAGTAAAAAACTTAAATAGAAATATTTAAGTTTTTTTATTGCTTTTTATTCATTAATAAACTATAATAATTTGAAGGATGGTTTTTTATGGTTAAATTATTTAAAAAAGTTTTTTTATTGTTTTTATTCGTATTATTATCTTTATTTTTTTATGCTTGTAAAGATGATAAGAAAGATGATGAAAAAGAGTTGGATTTGTATGTTACATTAAATTCTAGTGTAATATATACTAATGAAAGTTATGTTATTAGTGTTTATATTTTACCAGATATGATATTGACTGATGATTTTACTGTTACTTTATCTAATGATTGCTTAACTTATTCTGAAAAAAGTATTTCAGGTAATAAAGTTGGTATGTGTGATGTTACTTTTAAAACAACATATTTAGATAAAGAACTAAGTAAAAGTTATTCTATTGAAGTTAAAAGAGCAGAAGATGATAAGATATTAGGTGTTAATTTAGATGAAGTAATGTATGTTAATGAGTCTATTATACTTGCTGTAACAGATCCCGTTATTTTAACTAGTGTTACTGATTATGAAGTTTTTATTGAAGATAATCAAGTATTACAATATCTTAATGGAACTATTAAAGCTTTAAAAGTAGGTTCTACAAAGGTTACTATTGTTAAAGTTGTTGATGGTGATACATTAACTTATGAAAAAACAATTACTGTTAAACCAGAAAAAAAATATTTAGAAGTTACAATGCCAGAAAGATTATATTCAGGACAAAATTTTGAAATTAGTGTTAAATTAATGCCTGATAATATTGATATAGAAGATTTTAATGTTACATCAAATAACATTGATTTATTTGATTTTGATAGTGATACTAAAGAAGGACAACTATTTGGTACTGGTGATATTGAGTTTACTATTAGTGCAAATGGTATTGAAAAAGTATTAAGTTATACTATTTTACCAAGTAAGACATTATTTATAAAATATTTAGATGATTTAAATGATAAAGGTCCTATTCGTTATAGTGTATATTTAATGCCTGATAATATTGAGATTACTGATTACACTTTTTCTTCATCAAATAAAAGTGTTTTTACTGCTGAAAAAGGCGTTATTAATCCTTGTGGTGTAGGAAAAAGTTATTTGGGAATAAAGTGTATTTATGATGGATGTAGTGTTTCTCTTAGTTTACAAACAGAGATAGTTAAATATGTTCCCGAAGTTTTATCAACAAATATTTATTCTTATATGTTTTTAGATGAAGTTAAAGAAGTTAGTGCAGTTGTTATGCCTTTGAATAAATCTATTAATGAGTTTACATTAACTTCAACAAATCCAAATGTTATTGAAGTTAATGGTAAAAATCTTATTAGTAGATCTAAAGGTACTTCAACAATTAAATTTAAGAGTGATGATTTTGAATTTGATTATGAAGTAACTGTTTATGATTTAACATCTATTAGTCTTGTAATGGAAAGTTTTTGTTATGAAAATAGTGTTTTAAGTTATTCTGTTGTTTCTCAACCTGATAATATTGTTTTACAAGATTTTGTTTTTGAATCAACTAATACAAATTCTTTATTGATTAATAAAAATACTATTTTTGGTAAAGCTAGCGGAGAGTCTATTATTAGTGTTAAGTATTTATATAAGGATACTTATTTAGAAGCCAGTAGTAAATTTACTGTAAAAGAGTATATTCCAAGTATTGAAAAGATTAATTTAGATTCAACAACTTGTATTTTAAATAATAAAAGTATTGAATTAAATCCTACTGTTTATCCGGCAAGTGGAGTTGGTAATTTAGTATATGTTCTTGGTGATACAAATATCGCTAATATTAATGGTAATGTAATTACAGCAAACAATGTTGGTAAAACTATATTAACTTGTTATCTAGAAGGTAATCCTGAAGTTTATTGTAAATCAATTTTATATGTAATTAATTCAAGTGGTGTTACTGAGTCTACTAATACTAAATATCATGGTGAGCCTTTTACAGCTAGATATTATGAAGATAGTGTTAAGTATCATTATGAGTTAACTCATGGTATTACTGAAACAACATATTACGCTTATTCATCTACCCAATCATCATTTGATGTTGATGGATACACTGGTATAACTGGAACTATTGAGAAGGATAAATATTATGAACAAGTTGTTCATAAACTTGAAATTCCTTCATCAAAAGAAATTAAAGTTATACCTTGGGCTAATTTAGGTAATAATAAATGGACATTAACTACTGTAACTGGATTAATTGAAAATTATGAAAAGTCTAATCCTGGTTATAAAGTTGTTGCTGCTGTTAATGGTGATTTCTTTGATATTAATGCTGAGAAGAATATGCCTTATCAAACAACTGGTGAGAATATTTCTGATGGAGAATTCTATAAGGCTGTTAATTATTTTTATCCTCATGGAGGTACTTTAGGATTTACTAATGATGGATCTAAGAAATCATTAATTGCTTTTAATAGTTATCAATTAACAGATTATTTTGTTCTTGATATATATGATGATAATGGAAATATTGTTAATAGTTTCCATATTGATGATATTAATAAACCTAATATGTTTTCTGGATCTTGTTTATATTTTGGTACATATAATGATAAAAAAGAATATATTAATTCTGTAGTTGAAGGTAAGAATATAATATATGTTAGTAATGCTGATTTAGCTTTGCCAAATAGTGATGTTGATTTCTATGGAAAAGGTAATTGTACAATTGTTTCTAATGATACAATTATTTTAAATAAAGGGCAATTTGCTATTAAAACTTATAATCAAGATATTTTAAATGCTATTTCTAACGGTTGTAAGATTAGAGTACAAAGACAATATAATGATAATTATTCTAATATTAAATCTGCAACTGGTTATAATAGACCTATTTATTATAATTTAACTAATGAAACTAGTTATGATGAAGAGTATTTAGTTACTCGTGCTCCTAGAACTTGTGTGGGTATGAAAGAAGACGGTACTCTTGTTATGCTAGTTGTTGATGGTAGACAAGGTCAGTATAATATGTATGGAGCTGACTTCTATGAATTATATGCTATGATGCGTAGTTATGGTTGTATTTGTGCATATAATTTAGATGGTGGTGGATCTAGTACAATGGTTGTTAAATCAGGAAATCGATTTAAAGTATTACATACACCTAGTGATGGTCATCCTAGAAATGATGGTAATTGGATACGTATTGTAGGTAAAGATAATAAATATTCTTCAAATGTAGAAGATATATATGCTGACGGA
>JAEEJT010000008.1 GCA_016282055.1 Bacilli bacterium | reverse complement strand
TGCTAGTTATAGTCCATCTATAATTAATTTATTATACAAATTAAATATTGATGTTGTATTAGTTAGAATAGATAATGCTTATTTAGCTAAACCAAAATGGAGAAAAAAAGTTTATAAAACTAATGTTAATATTAATGTTGTTAAGATTATTCCAAAAGAAGAACTTGGAAATTATAGTCCTAATGATTTAAATGCTGAAATTTATAATGCGATTAATTATAATTCTTATAATGATAGTAATGTTTATAAATATAAAGATAAAGCCAAAGGTTTAGATAAACTTTTATATTATTGTCCAAATTGTAAGAAATTATATACAATGTTATCAAGTGGTAAATCTATTAAATGTAGTCATTGCAATAAAGAATATGTACTTGATGAACATTATAAGTTTAATGATGAAAAGATTAAAACTATAAAAGATTATTGTGATTCTGAAAGAGAATTTGAAAAAGAGAATTTAGATAGTTTAAACTTAGAGTTTGAAGTTAAAACTTTAATATTTGAAGAACGTGAGAATAAGAAGAACAAGAAAATTAAAGACAGAGGAATTATTACTTTTACAAATAAATCTATTAGTTATAAAAGTTTAATATCTGATTATAGTTTTGAAAGAACAATTGATTCACTAAAAGGAATTGCATATTCTGTTAATCAAGAATTTGAATTCTATCACCATAATAAATTACATTATTTCTACCCAATAAAGAATAAGGTAATATGCTCAAGGGTTTCTCTATTATTTGATTTACTAAAGGAGAATGAAAATGATTAATCTTGAAACTGAAAAATATCTTGTTAGATTATTAGATAAAAATAATTCTAAAGAGTTATTAGAATTACAACAATTAAGATACAATTATTTACTTAAATATTTTAATCAAGATTTAGATGATAATGGTATTGATGATGATGGATATGATGAATATAGTGATTCTATACTTGTAATTGATAAGAGTACTAATAAGATTTGTGGTACATATAGAGTTTCAACTTTAAAAACTCTTCAAGGTAAACCATTTAAATCAGAAGGTGAGTTTATTATTGATCCAATTAAGAATTCTGGATATGGAATTGTTGAAACAGGTAGAGCTGTAGTTCATAGTGATTATAGAGATGGTGTTGTAATTGGTTTATTGTGGAAAGGATTATTTTCTTATACTAAAGAAAATAATTGTAAATATATTATTGGAACAGTTTCATTTCAAGGATGTGATCCAACTGTATTCGATAAAGCATTCGCATATCTAAGAAATAATAAATTAAATACTGAATTTTCAATAAAAGCTAAATGTAACTCATATGAGTATCCAGTTCTTGAAAACAATTATACATTAAAAGAATCTGGAATGCCTAGCTTAATGAAAACATATCTTGAAATAGGATCAACAGTATCTATTAATGGATTCGTTGATAAAGAGTTTAATAGTTGCGATGTTATGATTATCATGGATATTGATAATTTAAATCAAAGATTTTTAAAACATTTCATCAGATAAATAAAAGAGTATTACTAAATAGTAATACTCTTTTTTGCTATCATTAAAATCATAAATATAGAATATTATCTTTGAAAATTCTATATGTCTTATTCTGTTAAAGTTTATAATTTTAATTACATTTGCTCTAGTTCTTTAATTAGATTTTTAAAGTTTTCATCATCACGAATAAAGTCAAAACTATTTTTGTTAAACCAACCTAAAACTTCTTTTGGAAAAGAATTTGGATTCTCATCAAACTGCCATCCAGATGGATCATCTACTAATCTATCAACAAGAAAACTAGTATGTTTTATTTCCTCTTTTTTATTATACAAATTTAAAAAGATTTTTAATTGTTCTAGAACTTTACTTAAATAATCTGTTGTTTTATATTTATCTTGTATTTCTGCCTGGTCAATTGCACATAAATAATAAATTCTCGAAAGTCTTAAATGCAAAAATCCATAATCCCCATTTTCGTATATTGTCTTCAACAATTCTTCATACTTAAGCAATACTAAATCCCTTTTACCAACTTCAGCTCGACCATATGTTGCTTTAAGTTTAAGACAAAACATTTCTACTAATGTAAAAAAAATATTTTGAGTAGCTTTAATTCGTTCTTCACCTGTTACAACTTGAGGCCACAAGAAGTCTCTAGTTATTGTCATATTTGGAAGTTTTTCAACAATAGCTTTTGCTTTATCAAGTTCTTTTCTAGCAGTATATGTTAATACTAATAAATGCATAGCATTATATCTTATATAATCTATTACACATTTATCTAAAATATTAAGTGCAGTTTTGATTGTTTTTTGGTCATATTCTTCAATTTTTTGCTTATCACTATTTTCATCAAAAGCTATAGTAAAATATACATTCATTAAGTGATCTTTAATATCCCAATTATTTGGATACTTTTTTATAGCATTTTCTAATAGTTTTAGTCGCTCTTCTGTATTACCTTGATTGAATAAAACTGTTTCTTGCTCAATTATTTTAGCAATTTCTTCTTTCTTTTTATAACTATCTAAATCTAATAACCAATCAACTGTTACAT
>JAEEJT010000123.1 GCA_016282055.1 Bacilli bacterium | reverse complement strand
ATTAAGGTAGATGTGCATAATCCAGAATATTTACTTAAAATAGAAATAAGACATGATTATACATATATTTATGAAAAAGAGATTAAGGCTTTGGGTGGTTATCCAGTTGGAATTGCTGGCAAAGGACTTTTGATGTTATCTGGAGGAATCGATTCACCAGTTGCAGGGTATATGGCAATGAAAAGAGGAATTAGGTTAGAATGTATCTATTTTGAGTCTCCTCCACATACGAGTGAAGCAGCTAAAAATAAAGTAAAAAAATTAGTTAGTATTTTAAATAATTATCAAACTAGTATTAAATTGCATATTATTAATTTTACGGAAATTCAAGAAGCAATTTATAAAAATATTAATCCTGAATATATGATTACAATTATGAGAAGAATGATGTATAGAATAGCTGAAAAAGTAATGCATGAAAATAATTCTTTGGTTATAATTAATGGTGAATCTGTTGGGCAAGTTGCTAGTCAAACTTTAACTAGTATGGGAGTTATTAACAATGTTACAAATATACCAGTAATTAGACCGGTTGCTTGTTTGGATAAGTTAGAAATAATTGAGATTGCTAAAAAAATTGGTACATATGAAACTTCAATTTTACCATATGAGGATTGCTGCACAATATTTTTACCAAAACATCCAGTTATTAATCCTAGATTAGATAAAGCAGTGATGTATGAAGAAAGTATTCCATATGAAGAAATGATAGAAAAGGCAGTAGTTAATAAAGAGACAATTGTTGTTTCATTAAATCAAAAAAAATTTGATATCTAAAAATTACCAAGGAAATTATAGTATTAAATTCTAGATATTTCACAATCTATTAGTGTAGGAGGTGAAATATAATGAATAATAATACAAATACAAGTAAACTAGTTGTTCCAGGAGCAAAACAAGCTATTGAAAGAATGAAATATGAAATAGCTAACGAATTTGGTGTTAATTTAGGACCAGATGCTACTTCTAGAGCAAATGGATCAGTTGGTGGAGAAATCACTAAGAGATTAGTAAAATTAGGTCAAAATCAATTAAGTGGTTCTTATAATAATAAATAACTATTAAGAATAGAAAAAAATCTATTCTTTTTCTTTACACTAATTATTTATCATAGTATAATACTAGCAAGTGGGGATTATGAAAAATACGATAAGTAAAGAGGAATTAGATTTATATTTAGAGAAGCTAAATATAGCTTTAAAAAGTGATATTGAAGATATTCAGAGTTTTGATCATGGTGATATTGTTTATTTAGAAAAAGAAATGTTAAAAAATTTACGTAATTTAAAGAAAACGGATGTTAGAATTTTAAGATTAGCTAGAAAATTAAATTTAATGCAAGAAAAAGAAGAAAGATTAAGTAGACAAGTAAGTTATACTAAGGATAGTATTTTGGATGATATGGATTATGAAATAAAAAAAAGTATTGCAGTAATTGTAGTTTATGGATTAATTAGTTCTAATAATTTTCAAGAATTTCTTAGAAAGATAATTATATTGTTAATGATAAATATAATAACTTTTAAGGCTAATTTAGATTATTTTACTTCTGATGAAAGAAAAATATTGGTAGAAAAAAGACTTAGTAAGTTAAGAGAAAATATTCGTGATGAGAAGATGTATTATGAATTATACCAAGGAATAAATAAGTGTTTTACTTTAAAATTAGATATTCAATATGATAAATTATTAGAGTTATATCCAGAAATAAATGAGGAAGAAATAAAAGTAAGAAAAAGAAAATAATATTTAGATTTTATGTAAATATTATTTTTTTTGGGTATATGTATTGTCTTTTTATTTTTTATAGGTTATAATTAAGATAATGAAAATAAAGGAGTGTCAGTATGAGTGGCGAAATAGTTGATCAAAGTTATGATAATATCTTTGGTGTAAAGCATTATAAAGTTAAGATTATTAGGCAAAAAGAAAAACCATTTAGATATATTGTTAGTGTTTTATCGTATGCACTTTTTATTTTTTTGATGCTAATAGGTGGAACATTACTTTTATATGTAGCTGATATTAAGATTAGAGCAGCTAAGGGTGATTATTCGGCACCAGCATTTAATGCTTATGTTGTTTTGTCTGGTAGTATGATACCTACGATACAGGTAAAAGATATTGTTGTTACAAAAAAGATTGCTGAAGAGAAACTAGAGATAGGTGATATTATTACATTTATTTCTCCAGATCCTAGATGGGGTGGTATTTCAGTTACTCATAGAATTATAGATATATACTATGACGAAGCAAAAGGAGTTCATACATATAAAACTAAAGGAGACTATAATAATATAGCTGATGCGGTACCAGTACCTAATGAAAATATACTTGGTAAAGTAATTTTAAAAATTCCTAAATTAGGATATATTCAAGATATACTTGCTAGTAAAGGTGGACTTATTATTTGCGTCTTAATTCCAAGTTTGGCTATTTTATCTTATGATATTATGAAGGCATTAAAGAAACTTGGACAAAAAACAAAATTAATTAAAGAGTAGGTTGATGTTATGTCAAGAAAAAAGATAGAAGTTGTTGAGTTAAATAAGAAAGAAAAAAAGATAGTTTTAGAGGAAACAAAATCTCCATTACTATCTTTTTGGCGTAAAAATTATTTCTTGTTATTAATTGTAGCATTACTTTTATCTTTGACTATTTTATCAATTGGAGTTGTTTTAACTTTTAAAAATATATTAGTAAATGAAGAACAAATAATAGAAAATGTTTCTATTGAGACAACATTAACTAATTACATTGCTAATATTACTTTGGATGATAGTGCACTTAGTGAAGATACGGCAGTAGAAAATTTCTTAAAAAGTAAATCGTTTAAGGGAAATGGAGAAGTTATTTTAGTAAAAACTATCGATAATGATAAGTTTACAATTAAATATTACAGTGATGGAACTGCTACTAGATATGCGAAGGCAGTTGGCACTTTTACAAGGATTAAACCACTTTCTAATGGTAGTTATGGTATTAATGATGATGGATTAATTAGTGCTAATGCAAATACTAGTGTTGTTACGGTTAAGGAAACGAAAAACTATGCTTGGGGTAAGGTAACTTATTATAATGATGGTTCTGCGGAAGTAAGTAATGCTGATATTAATATTTATGTTAGAAATAGTGACGATATCAATGAAAATTATATATCAAATAATAAAGTGTCATATGTTAGAACTACTAAAAATGTAGGAAGTACAAAATTTACTTATTATAATGATGGAACAATTGAAGTAGTTAAGAATAATCAAAAGTATTTGTTTAGAGATGAAAATGATATTAGTATTTCAGGTAGTGATGTAATTTTTATAAATGAAAATTCGGCTTCTGTATATAAAACGGTTAAAACAAGTGATGGCATGACGATTGATTATTATCAAGATGGTGGTGCTATTATTCGTAATGGTAATAAAAGTATTAGTGTTAGAAAAAGTAATAGTATTAAACTAAAAAATAATAAAATAGTTGAAATTGTTGATAATACTTATGTTGAAGTAAGTAATGCTCGTGGTAATGTAACTTATTATACAAATGGGGCTGCTGTTATTGAAGATACTGATACTAAGTATTATATTCCTGAAAATAGTGATATTAAATATAAATATCAAGATGGTCAGATATCATCAATTCCTGATAATAAAGAAAAATTAAGTAATGAAACAACTGTTGATGATGAGAATGTTAAAATTTTTGAACAAACGGCTGTTGTAACGACAAAAGATTATATTAATATTATTCCTAAAGCAAAAGTTATTTTTGATACGAATGGTAAAATAAAGAAAATAGATACAAAAATAGTTGATGATCCAAAGGAATTTCAGATTACTAATAATACGAATGAAAGAATTAAGTATCGTATTGTAATTGAAGAATCTCCAAAAACTAATTTGGATACACAATATATTAGATATCAATTAAGTACTAGTAAAACTTATATATATCCAAGTAAATTAAAAAAATGGACAAAAGATGAAGCGTATGAAGCATTAAAACTTAAGACAACAAATTATATTTTAGTAGATGGAGTACTTGAACCACTTGAAACTGATAGTGTTAGTTTGATGTTTTGGACGGATTATGATACTATTCCAAATAGTATGCAAAATAAATACTTTTATGGTACAATAAAAGTATATGCTTGGAGCGATGAAGAAACTATAGAATAGAGGTGAAGACATGCTTGACTTTATTAAAACAAAGAAGACATATATATTAGCATTAGCTGTTTTGTTTGTTTTTATTACATTAAGTGAAACAACATATTCATTGTTTTTCAATTCTAATGAGATTGCTGATTTAAACTATAATACGGGTTTATTAGACTTAAAGTTTACTGAAGATGAACAAATTGCATTAGAAAAAATGTTACCAATAAGTGATAGTGACGCAATTAATTTAAAACCTTATGTTTTGAAAATTCAAAATGTTGGTACTTTACCATATTTATTTGATTTATCACTTATTGCTACAAATGGTGATAATGCTATTGATTCACGTTATATTAAAGTTAAAGTTAATGATAATTTACCTAATAATTTATTTGCAACAGGTAATAAAATAGCTACGGATAATATTATTTATCCTGGCGAAGAGAAAAGTTTTGAAATTAAAGTTTGGTTAGATGAATCAACACCTAATACTGAACTTGGTAAAGAATTTGTGGCTAAGGTTGTAACTTCTGGTAATGCTGTTTATAAAACTTTAGATACTAGTGGAGTTAATCATCCAAATTTAACTGAGGGAATGATTCCAGTTTATTATGATGATGGTAGTACTAATTGGAAAGTAGCTGATAAGGCCAATATTAGTAATCAAAATAAATGGTATGATTATGGAGAACAGAAATGGGCTAATGCAGTTATATTAAAAGATAGTAGTAAGCTAGTATTTGATATTACTAGAAGTAACGATTTAGTTGTTAATAATTTAAAAGTTAATAATGGTAATTTAGTAATAGAAAATAATTACTTAAATATTGGCTTATCTTCATTTAAGGATAATGCTATTAGTAATGTTTTTAGAATAAAATTTGATAATTTAAGTGATGATAAAATCTATATTATCAGTAATGGTAATTTTAGTTATTACTATGATGTTAAAAATAGAAAATTTGGTTTTCAAAATGAAGAAGTTTTATTTAATTGTAATAATTATACATTAGAAAGTAATAGATGGTATCTTATAGGTTATACATATGATTCTAATAAAGTAAATTTTTATGTAAATGGAGTAAAAATTGGAACGGTTTCTATTAATGGTATAATTAATAAGAATAATAGTGATTTTGTAGTTGCTACCGATAGTACTCATAAAGTAGTTTCTAATATAACTGTTGGTTATATATTGATTTATAATCGTATTTTAACTGATAATGAAATTACTTCTAATTATCAAGATAGAATTAGAGTTATT
>JAEEJT010000122.1 GCA_016282055.1 Bacilli bacterium | reverse complement strand
GATCATTTAAACTTGTTCTAACAAGTTCTAAATATCTAAAACCAATTTCACAATACTTTACATGATTTCTAATTTCATTACTTTCATTAACGCTTGCTAAAACTGCTTTATTAATTAATTCTTTAGCCTTTAAAACAATTTCATCACTAAATAATTTACTATCAGCATCATCATAAAGCCATAAAGGATTTTTACTTACTTCATCCTCAAATAAATTAATATAATCAATTATATATTTGCTACTACTTCCATAATAATTAGAACAAAAATAATTAATTAAATCATTAACATCATAATCATCTTGCATTAGTTTGCTACAAATAAAACTCTTAAGCTCATCCATATATCCATGTCCACCAGCAGAAAAGTTTCCTTCCATAAGTAAACCTTTAACACCAAGCTCTTTATATAACTTAATATTTTTAGCCATAGTTCTAATACAAGGGAAAGGTAATAAATAATTCCTATAATTTACACAATAATCCCAAATATAAAGTCTACTTGTAAGTTTACTCCAACCTTTTAAATCTTCTAAGAATTTAGCATTTCTTCCATTTGGATCCCTTAAAGCACCTTCTAAAATAGATTCATTCCAACTACATTCAATATTACAAAGTCTAACAATAACATTTTTATGTACTTTTAATCCAACTGGAGGTTTTCTACTATATTGATATGCAAATGTATGAATCAAAATATCTGGATAATCTTTTTCTAAAGCACTAGCAATTCTATTAACAAAGTTAATAATAGATGCACTTTGACTACCATGTTCTTTATCAAACTTCTTACATTTACTACATTCACATGCCATTTTAGTAAAATGACCCATCCATTCATCTTGACTAACACTAAATACTTTACAATCTGGATTATTTTTAATCCATTCTTTAACTTTACTAAGTGCTAAATTAAATACATCTTCATTAGATAAACATAATTCAGTATGTTCTTTAACTCTTACTCCATCAATTTCACTAAAGTATTCAGGATGAAGATCAAAATATTTCTTTGGACTAACTAAATCACCAAATGAATGGTGAAAGTTAAACCATTTAACTTTACCACCAACTCTATTTGATAAATCAGCTAAATTACTATTAAGTAAATTCATAGAAGCAAAAGTTTGTTTAAAACTATCTGTAAAATAACATTCACGATATTCAAAAGGAAAATCATATTTAATAGGTAAATAGATATCAATATCCTTTTTATTATCAAATATAATCATTTTACTATCTAAAGCATTTAAACTAATTACTTTATTTAAAAAGTAATATACACTATAGACATATCCTCTATCAGATTTAGATGCAAAAACGATATCACTATTGTTATTAAAAATAACAAATCCTTCATCACTTAATCCATCTAAATACTTACTATAATCATTTCCTCTTACATTAACACCAATATGAATCTCTTTACTTCTTCTATCGCATTTATCACTAAATAAAGGAATAAGGCAGTTTGTTGCTTCATATAAATATTTTTGTAATTCATTTGAAGCAAATCTTATTGCTTCACTTGCATATTCATTGTAACAAATAAAATATTCACTTTTTTCATTATTAATTAAATTCATAAAAACCTCTATAAATTATAATAATATTTCTTTCTTTTTATATAATAAACAAGTTTATCAAATCCACATTCTTTAATAACTTCAATATGTTTATCAAAATCACATCTATAATTTTTTACAACATGTGCATCACTTGATAAACTAACATTTTTTCCACCTAAGCTCTTGTATAATTTTAATAAATATCTAATATGATCATCAAATTTATAATCTTTTTGTTTCATATAGATTTCATTAATAGTTGTTTGAACTTTACTATTAACTTCTAAACATTTATCATTTTCTATTAAATACTTAAATATTTTAATTATCTTATCTTCATATTTATTAATTTTTAAACTATTATCTTTTTTTAATGCTGTTTTAAAACAATAATCAATATGAGATAATATATCAAAATCCTTAATATTATTCATACCTTCATATATTAAATCAAAATATTCATTTAATATATCATCAATATTATCAAATAAGCTTTCATAATAATAATCTATTTTACTATTATCATGAACACTTAACTGAACAATATCAAAATCATATCCATTTTTAATATCAAGTATTTCTTGTAAAAAATCTCTTCTATATCCAAGTTCAACACCTAATAAAGGTTTTATGTCATACTTTTTCTCTAATTCTTTTTCGTATTTAATTAAACCTGAAAAATCACAATCCCAAGTTGTATTATCAATACAAGTTTTAAAATCAATATGTTCACATGTTGCAACATATTTAATTCCAATTTTTTTAGCTTCTTTAAAATAATTTTCTAAATCTTCATTACTATCTCTTGAAAATGAAGAATGCATATGTTGATCATGAATCATTATAATCTCCTAATAGATTTTATTTGAACAAATGGATAAGGGAAATCAGTTAATCCATAACCAATATTTTGAGTAGATACATTATCTAAATAATCTAATGTTTTGAAACTGTCTTCACCAACAATATATCCAAAGCTTGCATATTCTCCATCTAAATGAGGAGCATCAGCTGTACAAATAAAGAATTGACTAGATGCACTATCTTTAATACTTGTACGAGCCATAGATATAACACCTTTTTTATGTAATAAATTATTTTCTACTCCATTACTTTTAAATTCACCTTTAATTTGTTCACATTCATTAGCATAATCTAAACTATTATCTTTAAGTATATATCCACCTGCTTGAGCCATAAAACCTTTTATAATTCTATGAAAAACAATACCATCATAAAACTTTTCATCAACTAACTTTAAAAAGTTTTTACAACTAATTGGTGCATATTCTTCATGCAACTCTACATCCATATACATATCATTATCTAAAATAATTCTTACTTTATTCATAATTATCTCCTTAATAGCCTATTTATTATACCATAGAATAAGATATTTGTCATTTCTGGATCTTCTGAAAATGTCATATTCAATTATAACTATTTTAAATATTTTTTCATTTAATTAAATTTTTCTTTTTTCTTTCATTTTGGTTAAACATTCTTCAGTATATTTTTGAAAATCAAAGCCGTGCCATGTAACATGGATATCTTTAAATATATAATCATTTTTAAAATCTTTTATATCTAATAAAAAATTTAATCCTCCATCGATTAAACATCTTATAGATTCATAAATGGCATTTAATATTTCATAAATATAACTTTCCTTATATAATTGCTCTTCAAAATCAACAATACACTTATTATAATAAGACACTCTTATATAATAACAATCATCAACTAGATATTTATTAAAATCATTAATAGTTGCTTCTTGATGTAATGCTTTTATTGCAAACCTCATATTAAAATATTCCATATTTGAACTATACATTGATACTTGCCTATATACTTCTATAAAATAATCATTGCTTTCAATACTATATCTACAATTTGAAATCTTTTTAAATCCCTTTGATATAAAAAAATTCTTAAAAGTTTCCCTAAAATCAATAACATCCATCAAACCGAAGTTAGTCTTTATGCCTAACTTTTTCTTTTTATTTAATAGATATTCTATGGCCCAATAACCCCATATAAAACCCGACCATGTTACTGGAATATTTTCAAAATTATATCGATTACCATTATTTAATATATTAATTAAAAAAATAACTCCACCATCAATTAAAACTTTAAGAGACTCATATATATAGTCTAATTGTTGCAAAACTTTATCTTTATAAGATTTATATTTAGTTTGATTTTGAACCCAAAGAATACGAATATAACCTTTATGCCCATAACATTTTTCATCATAAAAAAACTTATATG
>JAEEJT010000121.1 GCA_016282055.1 Bacilli bacterium | reverse complement strand
ACAGGAATACTCTCTCCAGTAATATTAGCTTCATCAACTAATGCTTTCCCTTCAATTATATATCCATCAGTTGGAATAATCATTCCTTTTTTAACCAAAATTAAATCATCTTTATTAATTGTATTAGCATTTACTTTAACAAAATCAACTCCATTATATACTAATGCTTCTTGAGGAAGTAAACCAATTAAATTTGTTAATTCGTGTTTTGTTTTAGATAGTGATACACTTTCTAAAAACTTACCAATAGAAACAAATGTTAATATCATTGCACTAGAATCAAAATATAAATTCATAGTATACTTATGTATTATATTCATATTATTTAAGTTCATAAGAATTATAATATACTCATATAAACTATAAATAAAAGATACACTAGATCCTATAGCAATAAGTGAATCCATGTTAGGACGAAGTTTAAATAATTTTTTATATCCACTAACATAATATCTATTATTAATAATAATTAATGTTAAAGCAAGTACTATTTGAATAGATATATTAATATAAGGATATTTCATCTTATCTAAAAATCCCTTAAACTCTACCATAGATATAATCATAAGTATTGCTGAGATAATAATTGAAATAATTAATAATACTTTTTTATTATCTTTTTTATCAATAGATATATCATTTATAGAGTATCCAGCTTTTTTAACAACTTTTATTATTTTACTATCTATTTCACTACTTGATTCAACGACCATTTCTTTTGTTATTAAATTAACACTAACATTATTAACTTCTTTTAACTTGCCAACAGCCTTCTCAACAGCACTACTACAACTACTACAACTCATACCTTCAACGAAATATGATTTCTTCATTAGTATAAACACTTAATACGATTTTTATAATTACGTATTAACTCCTTATTATGATTATCTCCTCCATTATTAGCACTATAATAAATAGGTGGAGTTAAATTATCCTCTTCATATAAACGAATAATTTCAAGAACTAACTCTTGAGCAATAATAGTATTTAAAACAGTTGAAGTAGCACCAACTTTTCCATATTTTGAATCAATACATCCATCTCCAATTGGTGTATGATTATCAATAACAACATCACCAAACTCGTATAAATGTTTTCCACTATCATTTCTTGATTTCAAATCTTTATTATTCATACTAGTTATAACAATAACTTCATGATTATTCTCTTTACAAATCTTAGCCATTTCAATAGGAACATTATTTATTCCACTGTTAGATACAATAATAAATGGTTCACCTTCTTTTAAATCAAGACTATCATAGATTATTTTACTAATACCAGTTAAACGTTCAAATTGAGTTGATCTCATAGCTCCTTCATGTTGCATCAAGAAAGGCTCTAAAATTGGATTAATTTGCACAAGTCCACCAGCTCTATAAAATAACTCTTCACTAAACATATGAGAGTGACCTGTTGCAAATACATGACACACTTTATTATCTTTCATTGCTTTATACATAATCTTACTTGCTTTTTTAATATTATCTTTTTCTAAATCAAGTTGATTAATTAAATTAATTATATTTTCTTTATAGTTTTCCATAATAACTCCTATATAACATATATTAATTATAACAAAACTTTTATAATTAATCAAAAATACTTTTTTATTAATTGTCATAAAATAAAAAAGAAGGCTTAAGCCTTCTTATGTCTTATACTATATTTATATAAAACCATTAATCTAGGACGATTATATCTTTGAATTAAAATTGGTGGTAAATTCAAAAAAACATTAATTAAACTCATTGGTAAAGTGAATCTAAGTATATCACTAAAATCATATGACTTAGTAAATATACATATAATTAATGGCCAAATAAATATAACTAAAAACCCTATTAATGCCATACCAACATGAATAACTTCAGCGTATACAGTTTCAACTAAAAACTTGTTTAAATATTCAGGTTCGTATGAATATATGTGATTCTTTTTAAAATCACATAATTGACCCATTTCTGGTATATGATCTTTCCAATCTTTTACTCTTAAGATATCTAAAAACTTTTGTTCTTTTTTAGATACAATAAACATCTTTTTATTATAATCAAAATACTTACTATCCATTGCATGTAATATCCATGCAATAAGTGCATCTAAACCAAAGATAATAGCAAATATAGATATACTAGCTACCCAATCATACCAAATAGGTAGATTTGAAAAAATCATATTTAATACAGCAGGTATTACAATAGATAATATAAATAGAATAATATATAAAACCATATCTAATCCTCATCATAATTAAGTTTCTTACCATAAAAAGATTCATAACAATCTTTTATAGCATTAAAACTTTCATTTTTTAAATATTCAATGTTTTCTTTGTTAGATAATTCTTTTTTAGGATAAATTGGTTTTAAGATATTATAGTAAAAATCTCTTAAGTTGATGCCTTCACTATCTTTTTCATTACGTTCTTTAAATGTAATAAATGTAGGAATAATTGGAACATTATACTTACTAGCATAATGAAATGCTCCATTTTTAAATGGTCTAACTTTTTTATAGTTCCACCACATAGCTTGTTCAGGATAAATTAGAATAAAACTATTTCGTTTTTTCATTCTTATTTCAAATGCTTTATTAAAGTTACGCATTGCACCATGATTATCACTTAAAGGCATGATTCCACCTGCACGCATATATGTACCTAATCTATCTTTTCTATTATTAAACTCAGCGCTAACAATATTTAAATTTTTACCTTTAAAACCTTGTTTACAAACCAAACAATCAAATATATTAACATGATTACATATAACAACTCCATTTGATATACCTTCTAAGTTTTCTCTACCAATGAATGTTGTATTATAATCCTTATTAATTTTTTTTGTAAAAGGTTTAACAATAAATAGGTTTAAAATTCCATAAAATATTTTCTTAAATCCTTTTTTAATATAAGGAAACTTTTCATCAACCTTATAAAAACCATCTGGATCGTATGGATCAACATGTTGATCAAACTCTCTTTTTTTCTCTAACTCTTTAATTCTTTTTAGAGCTTCTTGTCTAGATATGAACTTCTCCATTTTCGTTACCTGTATTTTCAAAATCTATTCTTTCAATTACATCCCATTTCTTCTCAAGTGGAGTAAGTAAAGCTTTCGCTGTTAAATAGATATATTCCATATAGAAGAATGGATGAATAAATAATAACAATACTTTTTTCATAAAAGGAAGTTTTATATTTTTATTATCTGCTCTTATTAAAAAGATTGTCATTATAAAGAAAGATAAATATATTATACTAAATGCACCAATAAAAAACAATAAAGCCTTAAAGCTATTCTTGTCATTAGAGAATGTAAGAATTGTAAATAAAACTAAATTAATAAGTCCAAATACAGTTAAAGATCCAACGTACCAAAAAGCATTAACAATACAAGTTGCATAATATCTATTTTTAACATCTTCATCTTTTTCTAATTTCTTAAGTCTTTCTTTATATAATCTATAACTATCAACAACACCTTTAATCCATCTACTACGACGTTTATTAGTCATAATAATTCCAGGTGCTTCTTCTACATATAATGAACAGTAACTATTATAATAGTTTTTATATCCATTTAATGCACAATCATTCATTAATTCAACGTCTTCAGTAACAGTTTGATTATATGGCCAACCATTATTTTTCTTAACTAAATCATAAGTTAACATAACACCAGTACCAACAACCATATTAGTAACACCAATATTAGATTTATGTAAGTTACCACAATCATCCATTAATGGCCAAATTAAACCATTACAACAAGCTGTCATTGTAATATTCTTTTTGTTTTCACTTAAATAGTTTTTAACATATTTTTTAGCTTGGCAAACTTCACAGCCACTCTTTAAACTATTATTCATTTCTTCCATGAAATTATCAGAAAGAATACAATCAGCATCAACAACAATAAATCCTTTATAAGTATCTTTATAATCCTTTAATATATTTTTAAAACATAAATCTAAAGCATCACCTTTACAATTTTGTTCTTTATGAATATAACAGATACCACCCATTTGTTTTGTTAATTCAATAGTTGGATCATTTTCTTCTTTAACAATAACAAATACATCGAATAAACTTCTATCATATGTTTGTCTCTCAATACTTTTAAATAAATCAACGATTACTTTAGATTCATTTCTTGCAGGAATACATAAAGCAAGTTTATTCTTTACTTCATTTACTAAATGTTCTTGTTTTTCTTTTCCTTTTATCCAACAATTAACACGTGGTAAATATTTTATTAAATTATATAGAACAATAATTAATGTTATTATAAATAATGCATTTAATATTGAATTCATAGTATCACCTCAAAATCTTTTCATACTTTAATTATACTATTATAGATTGTAAATACCTATCTAATATATATTAATATTTCTCTAATGGTAAATTAGAGTACTAAACTATAAATATTTTCATCTCTACTATTAGTAGAATTAGCATATATTAACAAAAATATTTTAAATATTATACAAAAAATAGGCCATTTTGTCAATCTGAGTATACCCTATAAACCCTATATATAGCTTATATTTAATATAACAAAATTTCTTGTTTGTATGTATTTATACAAAAAAGCACTAGTAAAACTACTGCGTTAATCTATTTTATTTTCTTTACTCCAATAGTACAATTTAAACCATTTAAGTTCCATTCTTTTTCGAAACTATCTTTATTTTGATTAAATAATACTTTATCAGCAAGTAATTGTTGTTTAATATTTGTTAAATACTTATTAGCAATTTCTACTAATTTATCATTATTATAAATACTTAATTCAATATGATCAACAACTTCAAATCCAGCATCTTTTCTCATTGTTTGTACTTTAGAAACAAATTCATTTAAGTAACCTTCTTCAATTAAATCATCATTTAGATTTGTATCAAGAATTACATATAAATCATATTCACTAAAAACAACATAACCTTCAGTTTGAATTGTTTCAATTAGTAAGTCTTCTTCAAGAAGTTCTACACTTTCTCCATTAACATCTAAAACTAACTTATTATTTTCTTTTAATTCTTTATATGCTTTTAATGGATCAATTTCTTTTAATAGATTACCAATAGGACCTAATAGTTTTCCACATTTCTTTCCTAAAGTCTTGAAGTTAGGTTTAAACTTATACGAAGTATAGTTACTGATATCATCAGTAAAGATAACATCTTTAACATTTAATTCTTCTTCAATAATTTCTTTATAGAAATCATCTAACTTATTAGCTTTAACAAACATTTGTTTTAATGGTTGACGGTTTTTGATATTACTTAAGCTTCTTGCATTTCTTCCAAGAACTACAATATCTAAAACTTCATCCATGTTCTTTTCAAGTTCTTTATCAATATACTTTTCATTATATTCTGGATAGCTACATAGATGAATTGAAATAGGAGCATTCTTATCAACACTTCTTACTAAGTTTTGGTAGATATCTTCAGTAATAAATGGAAGCATTGGACAGATTGCTTTACATAATGTTGTAAGACATGTATATAAAGTGATATATGCATTAATCTTATCTTGTTCCATTCCTTTAGCCCAGAAACGTTCTCTACTTCTACGTACATACCAGTTAGATAAATCATCAATGAATTTTTCAATAACTTTTGTACTTTCAGTAATCTTATAGTTACCTAAATTATTATCAACTTCTTTAACTAAAGTATTTAATTTAGAAATAACCCATTTATCCATTACAGATAATTTATTATATTCAAGTTTATAATCAAGTGGGTTAAAGTTATCAATGTTTGCATATAATACATAGAATGCATATGTATTCCATAAAGTACCCATTACTTTTCTTTGGCCTTCAATAACTGCTTTACCATGGAATCTATTAGGTAACCATGGAGCACTATTTGAATAGAAATACCATCTAATAGCATCAGCACCATATTCATTTAAAGCATCAAATGGGTCAACAGCATTACCTTTAGACTTACTCATCTTTTGACCATTCTCATCTTGAACGTGACCTAATACGATAACATTCTTATAAGGAGCTTTATTAAACATTAATGTTGAAATAGCAAGTAAACTATAGAACCATCCACGAGTTTGGTCAACAGCTTCACTAATAAAATCAGCAGGGAAGTTATCTTCAAATATTTCTTTGTTTTCAAATGGATAATGCCATTGTGCAAAAGGCATGGATCCAGAATCATACCAACAGTCAATTACTTCTTTAACACGAGTCATTGGTTTTCCACATTTTGGACATTTAATATGTACATTGTCAATAAATGGACGATGCAATTCAACATTTTCAGGACAATCATCACTCATACTCTTAAGTTCTTCAATAGATCCAATTGCATGTCTATGACCACAACTACATTCCCAAATTGGAAGTGGAGTTCCCCAATATCTATCACGACTTACAGCCCAGTCTTGAACATTAACAAGCCAATCACCAAATCTACCTTTACCAATAGATTCTGGAATCCAATTAACTGTATTATTATTTTTAATTAAATCTTCTTTAACTTCACTCATCTTAATATACCAAGATTCTCTAGCATAATAAATAAGTGGAGTATCACATCTCCAACAATATGGATAACTATGTTCAAATGTTAATGCCTTATATAATAAGCCTCTAACATTTAAATCTTTTAATACTTCTTTATCACAATCCTTACAGAATACACCCTTCCAAGGAGTATCATCTGTCATTTCACCTTTGTTAGTTACAAGTTGTAAGAAAGGAAGATCATATTTTCTACCAACTCTAGCATCATCTTCACCAAAAGCTGGAGCTATATGAACAATACCAGTACCATCTGATAATGTTACATAATCATCACACATGATAAAATATGCTTTTTTATCAAGTTTTCTAAAGTTATATAATGGTTCATATTCTTTATACTCTAGTTCAGAACCTTTAAATTCACTAACAATTTCATATTCTTCATCAAGACAAGTTAATAATTCTTTTGCTAAGATATAAAATTCTTCCTTATCTTCTTTAACTACTTTTACTTTACAATAATCATAATTACTATTAACGCATAAACCAACGTTACTTGGTAATGTCCAAGGTGTTGTTGTCCATGCTAAATAGTATTCATTTAAAGATCCTTTTACTCTAAACTTAGCAATAGCACTCTTCTCTTTAACATCTTTATATCCTTGTGCTACTTCATGACTAGAAAGTGGTGTTCCACAACGAGGACAATAAGGGACTACTTTAAATCCTTTATATAATAATCCTCTATCCCAAACATTCTTTAAACTCCACCAAACAGATTCAATGTACTTATTATCATATGTAATATAAGGATCGTCCATATCAGCCCAGTATCCAACAGTACTAGAGAAATCTTCCCACATACCTTTATATTTCCATACGCTCTCTTTACATTCTTTAATAAATGGAGCAATACCATATTTTTCTATTTGTTCTTTTCCGTCAAGTCCAAGCTTCTTCTCAACTTCTATTTCAACAGGTAAACCGTGAGTATCCCAACCAGCCTTACGTAAAATCTTATGACCTTTCATAGTTTGATATCTTGGGATCATATCTTTAATTACACGTGTTAATACATGTCCAATATGTGGTTTACCATTTGCAGTAGGTGGACCATCATAAAAAGTATATGTTTTATCATTTTTATGATCTTCTATACTCTTTTTAAAAACATTGTTTTCTTTCCAGAACTTTTCAACGTTTTTTTCTCTTTCTGTAAATTTCAAATCAGTGGAAACTTTGTTATACATAATACCCTCCAAATAATAAATTTGTACAAAAAAATAAAAACTTCGTTCTAAAAATAGAACGAAGTATTCGTCAACCACCATTTTTATTGTACAATCATACAACTCTATTATAACGTATAGAAAACGTCATAAGTTACTAATTTCACCTATGCAGCTCCAAAATGATTTTCGTTATTACTACTCTTGCTAATTTACACCATCCATTAGCTCTCTAAAAATTTTGTTAATAACTACTCTTTTTATCATAGCCTTTATAAACTTATGATAATATTATATAACTTTTACTACTATTTGTCAATTTCAAATAAACCTAAAAATCGACTTTGTACAATACTTGATAAAATACATATAATTATATAAATTTTAAAAACACACCTATTTAAACCAAAATTACATATCTATTTTTTAAAAATCATTGATATTAATTGATTTTATTATTTTATAATAGTATAATATCTATAACGAGGTGTATTATGGGAAAAAAGAAAACAAAAAAAGTATCAAATAGGAATCTAGTTGTTATAGGATTAATTTCTATAATTGCACTAGCTTGCCTTGCTATTATTCTAGGAGTAATTTTAAAATCATGTAACGAAAGAGAATCAGAACCATATTATGAATGTACCAACTATCAATGGTCATGGACAAAATATGAAGATGGTCAAACAAAAGTGGTAACTGATGATTATTTATCTTCTTATAAATATTATAGAGTTATTTTACATGATGACAATACTTTAACATTAAAGTACAAATTAAAAGAAACAGATCAAAAAGGTGAAATTAAAGGAACTTACACTACTTCTAAAGATGGTGGTACTGTAAAAGTAAAAATGACATTTAATGATACAAATGATTTCCAAACATTATTACAAGAAGTTGAATTCACAAGTAATGACGCTGAACAAACTTTAGTTTCAGAACAAAGAGGTCAACTTGCTAATGGAACTAATGGTACTTTAAAACAAACATTTAAATATCACAAATAATTTTAAAATATGTAGATACAATAAGTATCTACTTTTTTTAAACAATTTTACTTAAATGTTTAATAATTAATATTTATATGTAAATATCTTTTATTTAGTGATAAAATGATATTAGGAGGAATTATGAAAAAATATACAATATTAATTTTAATTACATTCTTATTAGTATTTACTGGTTGTAGTAAGAAACAATATAATGTTTCTGATTACAAAATAGATATTGATTACAAAGAAAACTTTAAAATAATGCAATTAACAGATATTCATTTAGGAGTTGAATCAGATTATCAATATGAAATAAATCATTTAGAAAATATGATTAATTCCCAAAATGATATTGATTTAATTGTAATAACTGGAGATACTTTTACATATAGTAATAAAGAAATGGTAAAGAAATTCTTTGGTTTTATTGATAAATTTAATATTAAATGGACATTTACATATGGAAATCATGATTTACAAGGAGATTATGATACATATTTTATAAATGACATTATTAAACAAACAAAAAATAAATTATTCATTGATTATGATGATGATGATATTACAGGTTTAACTAACTTTTATATAAATATTAAAAAAGATGAAATCAATCTTTATAGATTATATATAGTTGATTCTAATACTTATTATAATAGTGGAATAAAATATTGTTATGATATAATACACGAAGATCAAATAAAGCATATCGAAAATATTAATGAATATGAAAATGATAATGCGATTGGATTAGTTTTCTTCCATATCCCACTTTATGAATTTATTGATGCAAATAATGAATATGAAAAAGAAAATGTTTCTGGAACAGGAAAAAATAATGAAGATTGTTGTGTTGGCTATAAAAAGACTGATGCTTTTAAAAGATTCAAGAATATGAATATAAAAGGATTATTTATTGGTCATGATCATATAAATAATGCTACTATTTATTATAACGATATGATTTTATCTTATGGATTAAAAGCAACAGATGTTGTTTATTATGATTCAACTATGATTGGTTACAAACTAATTACGCTTCCATCAAATCCATTAGATTTTTCATTAGATAATGTAAAGGATGTTTATTATGGTTATTAATAAAAAAGATATAATAAAACTATCAATTATTTCTTTGATTGGTGCATATTATTCTAGATTATTCTTAATATATACATCAAGTATGATAACTAGTGATTTCGTTAAACCAATATATTCACTTGAAACAATTTTAACTTCAATAAATGTAATAATGATTATATATTACTATTTTAGAAATACATATATAAAAAGCTATTCTAAACAAAAAACCATAGTATTATCAATAATAAATATAGTATTGTCTATTATTGCTCTTACTTGTTATATATTATCATTTAAAACAAATATAAATAATTTAAAAAATAACGTTGATAACTTCTATATATCTATTTATAATGTTATTGCATATATTATAGTTATTTCATACTCATTTTATAGAATCTTTAAATTTAAAGAAACAAACGTAAATATAAACTTTAATAAGTATAAACAAGTATTATTATTTATACTTATGTTCTTCTACTTTTATGGAATAAGTAATATATATTATTTCTTTATAGCAATAAGAAATATAACTATTTATCCATTTGGTTATATAGTATTATTATTAATATCATTATTATTTATTTATAATTTTATAAATTTAATATTAACATATAAAAATAATAAAAAATTAATATTTACAAATTTAATAATAAATTTAATAGTTGTATTATTATTTATACTATCTGAAATAATAAACTTTTCTTATATTCCAGAAATAGGAAAGATATTTATACCATTTGATTTTTCAATAAGTTTAGCATTATTTGAAGTATTCTTAATAATTCATTTATTATTAAATTGTACATATAACATTAAAGAATAAAATAACCTCATTCTTGTATAACTCAAGAATGAGGTTTTTATTATTTAGAAATTTCCTTATAATCTGTGAGATTTATCAATTTCATTCCGTAAGATTCGGGATTTTCAATCCATGACTTTTAGATTTTATTTTATTATTTAAAGTTATAAAATATTAAAAAAGCCCGCAAAAGCGAGCTTATGAAAAATTTTATCTATCTTCTCTAAAATAATTAATACCTAATGATTGAGGTGGTTGATTATCTGTTTTATTTAAAATACTTGAAATAATTAAAACAATTATTGTAATTACATATGGAATCATCTTAAATATTTCTTTTATTTCAATACTAATGCCATTAATATAAAAACTTACAATATATAATCCACCAAATAATATTGCACCTAAAATAGCATGTAATGGTTTCCAAGAAACAAATATTACAAGAGCTAAAGCAAGCCAGCCAAATGCATCTACTTGATATTCCCAGTTTCCGTTTAAATAATCCATAATATATGTAAGTCCACCTAAACCAGATATTCCACAACCAATAATTGTTGCAAGATATCTATATAAACCAACATTTATACCAACACTATCAGCACTAGCAGGGTTTTCACCAACAGCACGTAAATTTAAACCTACTCTAGTTTTCTTTAAAACAAAGAAAGTTATAACAGTAAGTATTAAACATAAATAAGTTAAGAAACCATATGATAAAAATATAGTACTAAACCAACCTAATTTATCTAAGAAAGAGAAATGAAATTTAAAGAATACATAAGTCTTACTTACAGAATAATCTTTTACATAACTTACTAGATATTTAGATACACCAATTCCTAATGTTGTTAATGATAAACCAACAACATTTTGATTACATTTTAAAGTAACAGTAAAGAAACTATATAAAGTTCCACATAATGCTCCACCTAAGAATGTAAAGAAAACAGCGCCTATTACAGCAACAAAACCATTCATATTATTAGTGTTTGCTAAATAATATTTTTCTAAGAATAAATATCCACAAGCAGCACCAACACACATAACTCCAGGTAAACCTAAATTTAAATGTCCACCTTTTTCAGATATTAATTCACCTAAGCATCCATATAAAAGAACTATTCCCAAAAGAACTGCACTAGCGATAAATACTGCCATTATTTATTACCTCTCTTTCTGAAATGTACTTTATAATTAATAAAGAATTCACAACCAATTATAAATAAAATAACTAAACCTGTTACAATTTCAGCAATTGAATCACTTATCTTAAATGTTGTAGAAACTTGTGTTGTTCCAAGTTTTAAGAATATAACTAAGAAAGAAACAACAAGAATATTAAGTGGTTCAAATTTTCCAAGCCAAGCAACTAAAATACCAGTAAATCCTTGTCCACCAACTAAATTTTTATTAATAGTAAATGTCTTTAAACCAACTAAAATAAATCCAACAATACCAGCAATACATCCACTAATAATCATTGTTCTAATAATTACTTTTTTAGTACTTAATCCAATGTATTTAGCTGTTTTTTGACTTTCACCAACAACAACAACTTCATATCCATGTTTAGTATATTTCATATAAACATAGATTAATGCAAATACTGTTATACAAATAACACTTTCAAATATTAACTTAGGTAAATCAGAAAGATTTAAAGAGTTAACATAATCAGGTTTAATTGTTCCACTTCCAGAATTAGCAAACTTAATAATGAAAAAAGATACAAATAACATAGCAACATAATTCATCATTAAAGTAAACAATGTTTCATTTGTATTCCATTTTGCTTTAAATAAAGCTGGAATTAATGCCCAAATAATACCAAATAAAATACTAGATACAAACATTAATATATATAAAACAGGAGTACTAACTTTTCCACCTAAGAATAGAAGAAAAATTTCACTACCCAAAGCACCCATTAATACTTGTCCTTCAGCACCACAATTCCAGAATTTCATTCTTCCAGCTAAAGCAACACATAATGAAATACACATTAATATAAGTGTTTGTTCAATAGTTTCTCTGATTCTATGTCCAGTACCAAATACACCACTAAATAAACTACTTATAATTGTAAGTGGATTAGCATATATTAATAAACTAGCAAGCATTACACTTACTAAAATACCAATAAGGCAACCAGCAAGTTTTATTAATACTTTCTTATATCCTTCTATTTCTTTACGTCTAGTAATATGAATTAAAGGTTCTTTATGATTAATCATATTCATTACGCACCTTTCTTTGAATCTTTTGTCATTAACAATCCGATTTGTTCTTTTGTTGTAGTCTTAGCATCAACTATATCTACAATTCTTCCGTCATTAATAACAGCAATTCTATCACATAATTGTAATAAAACATCTAAGTCTTCACCAACAAATATAATAGCAGTTCCTTTTTGCTTTTGTTGATTTAATAAATCATAGATTATATAACTTGAGTTAATATCAAGTCCTCTAACTGGATATGCAACCATTAAAAGATTAGGATTAGATGCAATCTCTCGACCTACTAAAACCTTTTGAAGATTACCACCAGATAAATTCTTTACAGTACTATTTTCATTTGGATAACTAATTTCAAGTGAATCAATTAATTCTTTAGCAATCTTTTTTGATCCTTGTCTATTTAAAAATGGAGATTTACCATTATTATAATAACGTAACATGATATTATCAGTAATATCCATATTACCAATTAATCCCATACCTAAACGATCTTCAGGAACATATGACAAATGTACACCTAATTCACGTATCTCAAGTGGAGTTTTCAAACATAAGTTTTCAACTTCATGAGTTTCAGGATTTGTATATAAAACTTCACCTTTTTGTCTCTTTCTTAATCCAGCAATACATTCAAGTAGTTGCATTTGACCATTTCCACTAATACCAGCAACACCTAAAATCTCACCAGAATAAACATCAAAAGATATGTGATGTAATACTTTAACATTTTGATGATTACGATAAGAAAGTTTTTTAACATCAAGTCTCTTTTCATCTCTACGACAATCAATTCTATCAATCTTAAGTTCTACTTTCTTACCAACCATAGCTTCAGTTAAAATAGCTTCATTACACTTATCAGTATCAAGAACTTCAATCATCTCACCTTTTCTCATAATAGCAACACGATCAGATAATTCTAATACTTCATTTAACTTATGAGTAATAATGATAATAGCTTTACCATCATCTCTCATATTCCTTAATACATTAAATAATTTTTCAGATTCTTGAGGTGTTAATACGGCAGTAGGTTCATCAAGTATTAATACTTCTGCACCATAATATAAAACCTTCATTATTTCAACTGTTTGTTTTTCAGATACACTTAATTTAAATATCTTCTTTTTAGGATCAATTGTAAATCCATATTTATTAGCTAGTTCAACTACTTCTTTACTTGTTTTATTTAAATCAAGTTTACCATTTAAACCAATTGCAATATTTTCAATTGTTGAAAAAACATCAATTAATTTAAAATGTTGATGAACCATACCAATACCATATTTTAATGCTTCTTTAGGATTTGTAATAGTAACTGGTTTGTCATCAATTAATATTTCACCACCATCAGGATAATAAATACCACTTAGCATATTTAAAAGTGTAGTTTTACCACTACCATTTTCACCTAAAATAGCTAATATTTCATGATCGTAGATATCTAAATTAACATCTTTGTTGGCATAAAAATCACCAAAAGTTTTTGTTATATTTTTTAATGAAACTTTTAAATTTTTTGTCATATTAAACCTCTTTATATAATGATTTTAGGTAGAGTTTCCTCTACCTAATATTATTGTTATAATAATTCTCAATCTTAGAATTTAGTATTAGTGAATGTGATTCCATCAATTGTAAAATCAAAATATGGAGCACTTTGAATATTATTAGCATCACTTTCTTCGAAAACACCATTAACAACAGCTTCAGGAGCACTTGTTATTTTTTGAGCTTTTAAAGTACTAATTAATTCATTAGTTAATTGTTGACCATTAACAGTAAATGTAGTAGTATCAAATACTTTGATAGTACCATTCTTTAATCCAGCCATAACTTCATCAAGTTTAGCTTTAGTTCCAGCAGCAGCAACTTTTTCATTTAATTCACAAAGTTCAACTGCACCATTATTTAAATTACCACACCAATCAGTATCAATTCTCTTGTTTTCTTTAGCAGCTTTGAAGATATATTCAAAATATACTTCCCAATTAATCTTAGAAGCAACTAAATAAGAATTTTCACAAGCGCTCTTAGTAGAACCATTGTAACTTACATTTGGAACTTTCTCTTGTTCACATTTACCTGGAGCACCCATTGAGTCAGCATGTTGACTAATTAATTTGCATCCATTATTGATTAAGCTTGTAGCTGATTCACTTTCAGCTGTTGGATCAAACCAACTACCAGTAAATGTAACTTCCATTGTAACAGTTGGGCAAACTGATTTAGCACCTAAATAGAAAGAAGTTAAACCACTAACTACTTCAGCATAAGTATAAGCACCAATATATCCCATTTTAGCTTGGCTAGCAGTAATAGTACCAGCTTCAATCATTGCATTTAATTTCATACCAGCAGCAACGCCTGTTAGATATCTACCTTCATAGATAGAAGCGAATGCATTGTGGAAATTTTGTAAATCTTTAAATTTAGAAGATGTACCTGTAGCATGACAGAATTCAACACCTTTATATTTATTAGCAGCTTCGATTAAGAATGATTCATGACCAAATGAATCAGCGAAAATGATATCACAACCTTGGTCAACTAAATCTTTACAAGTATTTAAGCATTCATCATTTTCTTCAGCTTGCTTAATAATTAATTGATCATCTGATAATTCTAATTTCTTAGCAACATTCTTTGCTGCTTGGATAAAGTTATTATCATAAGTAGAAGTTTCATCATGTAAAGTAATTAAACCAACTTTAAAAACTTCACCTTTCTTTTTACAGCCTATAGTAAAAGCACCAACTACCATTAATACAAATACTAAAACAAAAGCATTAATTAATTTTTTCATAATTTCTCCTTAAATTAATCCATCTTGGATTTTTAATATGTTAATCGAATTTAATACCAGTATTAACATCCATAGAATGAATCATGCAAAGAGAATCAACTCTATATCCTAACTCTCTAAGTTTTTTTCCACCATTTTGGTAAACTTTTTCAATACAACTTACTATACCACAAACATTAGCATGAGCTTGTTTACAAATATCAATTAAACCAAGCATTGCTTCTCCTGTGGCAAGAAAGTCATCAATAATTAAGATATTTTCGTTTTCATTAATTAAATTTTTACCAACAATTGCATTGTAAGTATTTTGGTGAGTATAACTTGTAACCTTTGCAGAAAACATATTTGAGTTATTAGTAATACTACTACTCTTCTTAGCAAAAACAAAAGGAACATTTAATTTAAGTGCACAAGCACAAGCAATACCAATTCCACTTGCTTCAATAGTAAGAATTTTTGTAATTTTACTATCCTTATATAAATCATAAACTTCTTCAATGATAGCATTAAGAACTTCAGGTTTAACAAGGAAATTTAAGAATGTATCAACCTTTAATACATCACTATTTAAAACTCTTGCATATTTTCCAACATAATCTTTTAATTTGTACATAAACGTCTCCCAAAATTTAAAAATCGGACCTGTTAAAAGTCCGATTAAAATTCAAATAATGATATTATAAAAATACCATAATTTACCAATAGTCACCTCAATTGGGGAGGTGGTAGAAACATTCGACCCATTTCATTCGAATTTATATCGGAATTTATTCAATTACAGTATTATTATATAATAGTAACCTCTTAAAGTAAATATTTAAAATTATGAAAATGTTTTACTTTTTCATATAATTTACATTTCTTTACATTTTGTATAAATAACTCTATATAGATTATTTTAATTATTTATTTACTAATATTTATAATTATATAAAGTAATTCCATCAATTATAAAATCAAAATATGGGTAACTTTGATATAATCTAGGATTACTCTCATGGTATATTCCATCAATAATCACTTCAGGTGATTGAGTTCTACCTTCTTTTTTTAAAGTACGAATTACTTCATTAGTTAATTTTTGACCATTAATAGTAAATGTATTTGTATCAAAAACATTTATAGTTCCATTTTTTAATCCAAGAATAACTTCTCCTAATTTTAATGAAATACCGCTAGCAGCAATATTACCATTTAATGTAGATATCCCAACTGCTTTATCTTTTAAAGAACCACACCAATCTCTTGGAATTGTTTTATTTTCCTTTACTAAAAATATAACATAATCAAAATATACTTCCCAGTTTATTATTGAAGATATTAAAAATGTATTAGGACAATTGTTTAGATTATTAGAATTATTACTTACATTAACAATATGGTGTTCTTCACATTTACTAGGAGCACCCATAGAACTAGAACTTTGACTAATAAGTACGCATCCATCGTTAATTAAGCTTTGAGCCACGTCACTTTCAAGTACAGGATCAAACCAGCTACCAGTGAAAGCAACATTCATTGTAACAGATGGACAAACTGATTTAGCTCCTAGATAGAAAGAAGTTAAACCACTTGTAACTTCAGCATAAGTATATGCACCAATATATCCCATTTTAGCTT
>JAEEJT010000001.1 GCA_016282055.1 Bacilli bacterium | reverse complement strand
GCTATTGTCATAAAAGTAGCAACATCTATTTTACCTTTTAAAGTCATTACACAAGTTGTAATAATTACTAAAAATGATAAAATTGTCTTTACTTTAAATAAATCAGCAACATTTTCTACTAATTTAATTAATGCTTGTTTCATTTTAATCTTCCTTTCTTTAATTCTTTCTTATACTCTAAACCTATTTCATCATCAATAGCATTACACAATTCTTCTAAATCATTTCTTAACTCTTTTAATGTTTCTAATTCAGTTTCTCTAAAATAATGTTTTTGAATATTGACATCAAACATTTTATGTTCTTCTTTCATAACTTTTTGTGTAACACCATCTTTTTTAGGTTTAGTGATTTGATAAAGTTGTTCATCTATTTTGCAATTTATCATAATTTATCATCTCCAGATTTATTATAGCATAAAAAAAAGGACTATTAAAGTCCTTTATCTAACTAACCATATATACTCTACTTCTTTAAATCTAGTATCATAAGTATCATAAATCGTACCAAATTTACTACAAGTTATATGGTTATTAGTAGTTATTAACATAACATTATCTCTATATTTATTAGCAACTTCTCCTATCAATTCTAAATCATCATCAATTCTTATATAGTTAGTATCTAAATACCATCTAATAAAATCTTTATCGTCCATCATAGTACCATTTCTTCGTGCTAATTCACTTAATTTTATATAAGTATTGTCCCAACTTTCGTTTTCAGCACACGAAATTGAACGAATAGTGCAGTCGTTCTCAAACTTGCCTAAACTATTTGCATTATAGAATTTATACACTAAATTTCACTTATTTTTCTAGCATATTGTTGTATTAATTGCATTTCTTCTTGACTTGTAGCATCTTCTTTTAACATTTTCATAAAATCTACTACACTTTTAAGCATATAGTCTAAACTTTTAATTGCATCTTCTTTTGCACCATAATTTCCTCTATTTGCTTGTTCTCTACTTTCTTGGTATCTTCCATAGTCCATAGACATATCATCTAAATATCTTTCACCACGATATTTAGTATCATACCCTCTTGCATTATATCTACCATAATTGTTATAATTTCTTCCATATTCTCCATAATTCATTTCATTTCCCTCCTTTAAACATTTGATTTTATAAGCATCTTTTTGAATATCTACTACTTTAAATAGATTTTCTACATTAGATACTTGTATTCCATCATCTAATATTTTGTCAATTATTTCATTTGTTTTTTCAATTAGTTTACTATGTGTTTCCTTGTCCATTTTTACCACTTTCTAACAATTTTATTATTAATTCATTTTGCTCAATTATTTTATTTAAGTAATTATTATCTTGTGTTTTAAGTTCTTGCATTAAATCTACATTATTATAATCTTGAAACAATATCATTAAACTTAATGCTTGTAAAACTAATGATAAATTATTTACTTTATTGTCCACTATGCTATTCTAGTCAAAATAATATTGCAATTTTTAACAATTGGTATTTGTGTTTCAGTTGTTGTATCATCATAAACAACATTAGGAACACTTTGAATACTCAATGTTGCACTACTTCTTCCACACACTCTAATTGTTTTATTAATAGAGATGTTTTCATATTCACCAGCAGTAGCAATTGTTGTGTCTGCTTCTGCACCTATAATTTGTACACCATCTCCAAATAATGCTAATGCTACTTGTCCAGCAGTTCCAGATGTAACATTTGCATTAAATTTAACTTCATATATTCCACCATTTAATATTTCAAATGTAGCACTACCCTCGTTATGATTTAACCAACCAGGGAATTGACAACTAGCACTTCTTGTTCTTAAATCAGTTGTAGAAAACTTTAAATTGTCAGTATTTGATGCAAATACATATTCTTGTTCTTGTACACTTTGTATCATTTATATCTTCCTTTCTTTCAAAAAAAGAATAGACTTCTTGCCTATTCTCTTAATATAGCAAGTTCCTAATAATAGGGTTAAAGTATTATGCTATTAAATTATTGCATTTCCATAGAAACCATTACCATAAAAACCATTATAAATGCTTGAATATGGTGATGATACTAGATAACTAGGAATTGGGTATGGTCTTACTGCATTAATGACACTTTGGTCACTTAATTGATTATTTGCAGTAGCAAGTTTATCCCTTAAATCTTGAATTGTGTTTTGGTTTAAAGCATCTAAAATCTTTTGTGTATTTTCAAGACCTTGTGCTCGTAATTGGCAACAACAACTATCAAGATGTGCTTGGTTAGATAATGCTACTTGTGATAATTGATTTTCTAATTGTGTAGTTTGAATTAATACATCTCTTTGTGTATTAGCATCTCCCATAGCACTTGCATATTTACTATCTAATATAGAATTTTGAATTCCCATATTTCCAGTTAAAATATCACTTCTTACATTACATAAGTTAGTTGCTGAATTGCTGAAACCATTTGAAATTAAGTTATTAGTGTTTTGAAAACCATTATTTACATCTCTTTGTGTAAATTCGTTAGAAATATAATCAGTAGTTGCTACTTGATTATTTCCACCAAAACCAAAACCACCATTACCAAATAGTAAAGCAATTAATACAATTGCCCAGATAGAATTATCACCATTTCCAAATAGTCCATTGTTAAATGAATATGGCATTACTGGGTATGCACCATTGTTTGTAGCAAGTTCCACAGTTGGTTGAATTGAACCGTTCATAAAGTATCTCCTTTCTTCTAATTTATATCAACTAATTTAATAGTAGATACCATAATTATTTATCGTTATTCGATAAAGATATATCAATAAATGATAAAATAATATCAGTAAACGATAATATTAGTTTTTGAATTTATTAATCGTTTCATCATTTATTCCATATTGTTTTGCAATTTGAAATATATTATTCTTTTGTTCTTGTGAATAACCTTTAGTGATTTGATTAAATAAATTAATAGGGTTGATATTATTATTCATACTATTATTTATTAAATTGAATATTTGTGGGTTATTTTGCTTTGCTTTATTCATTAGCATTTGCATTATCATATTGTTCATCTTTATTCATTTCTTTCTTTAATTCATTAATTTGTTTTTGTAAATCTTCTATCATTAAATCTTTACTATCTTTTGGTATAATCTCGTTTAATTCAAATGTTCTTACATTACCTTTTATATCTTTAATAAACATTTGCTTATAATCTTTCGATAAAAACATAGTTTCATTAATTACTAATTCTTTCTCTACTTCATCTATACCATTAACAAACTTTATTCCTTGTTGTTGTGGTGATATTTGAAAGTTTTGTGTTAAATTAGTAGGTTGTTGCATTTGCATTTGATTTCTTGCCCTTTCTAAATCATTTATTTGTTGATTTATTCTTTCAATGTTTTGATTATAATATGAATACATAATATCTTCCCTCTTTCTAGAAAAGTAGGAATAACTATTGTTTTAAAATAATTTTCCTCTTTTCAATTAAAATTTTACAATAAAAAAAGAACTTAATTTTGTTAAGTTCTTCTATTATATTTATAATATTTTTTTAATTTTCTTTTTTAATTTCTTTATCATAACACTTATATTGTTTTCACTCACATTTAACAACTCTGCCATTTTTACAATACTATAACCTTTTATCTCATATTCTAATAATTTTTGGTATTCTTCATTTAGCATTGCTTCTTGGACTATATAATCATAATCACTTTTTGTAAATTCAAAGAATTTCATTTGCTTACAAATGCTCCACAAGCAGAACAATGGTATCTACCAGTTCTATCTTTCTTTATATGTGCTTGTTGTTTTGATTTTCTATATTTAACTTTCCTTTTCCTAATCGTTTGTTTGTGCATAAGAAATCAAACCACCCTTTTCGATATAACTATTATGTCCTTTATCATTTTGTTGTGTAATACTTGTTTCAGTAATAGTTCCAATATCGTTAATTATATATATTGTATATGCAGTCATACAAGCAAGTACTAAAAATGTTATTAACCATATAATAAAAAGTCTTTTATTTTGTTTCTTATAATCGTTTAGAAAACTTAAGGCAATACTATCTTCTTTTATATTTCTTACTTCTTTTACTTCTTTTCCTAAATTTTCAATATCTTCTCTTAAACCCAT
>JAEEJT010000120.1 GCA_016282055.1 Bacilli bacterium | reverse complement strand
TAAACCTATTAATAGTATGTTTATACTCATTCTTATTATAATCTTTATATATAATATTAACATTATAATTATTTAATTCTTTAATAATCGCATTAAAAATTTTATTCTTACTTTGATTAATAAAAATAATATCACTATTATTTAATAATATATCTTTATTATTATTAAGTTTTATATAACCATTATCCATTAGATCAAGTTTTATATTATATAAACTAGATAAACTACTATGAACATACATTAAATATTTAATGATCTCTTTAGTTTCATAGTAGCTATATTTATATTTATCCATAATATAAAGTATAGAACTATCTTCTATACTACCAAATAAAAACTCATAAAATGAATTAAGTGTAAAAAACTTTCTTTTTAAAAAGCTATTATTACTTAATAATAACTCTTTTTTTATTTTATTATCACAAATTATAATCTCTTGTTTACTCATAATTTCACCTAGAATTATTTTATCATAACTTATATAAAATTAAAATAAAATCTTCTATATAAATAGAAGATTAATTTAATGTAATTGTTAAACTACAACCGTCAATAGAACAACTTTCAACTTTTAAAGTAAAGAATAAATTTGTTCCATCATTTAATTTAAAATCCTTATACTTATCAAGTCCAAATATAAGAGAATTTTCATTATATAATGAATTCATATAAAAGTTTGAAGAAATGTTGTCACTTCTTAACAATTCACAAAACTTATGATTAGTATCAGTATTATTATATTTATAAATTGATTCTATCAATCTTGATTTATAAATAGATAAATTATTAATTTCTTTATTCAATGTTGCATCAACGTGAATAATTCTAACTCCATAATTTATACCATTACTTATGATATTACTTTTATATTGATTTAATCCATCTAATGTATAAAAATCAATCAAGAAATATTCATTATATATATCATTAATATTATTTTTTGTTATTAATAAACATTTACCAGTTAATACAAATGATGAAAGATTCAATTCTACTTCTCCACTACCACTAATAACAGTAGGATTAATCCAACCTAATAATAATTTATCAATAGTAAGTAAATCAGAATTATTATAATCCATCATTGTTGTATAAAACATACTATTATTTTCTCTATTAGAATCAGTTAAATTATAATAATCATCTAAACCTAATAGATGCCCAACTTCATGAATATATTTTTCACTTGTTATGTTATTATTTTTATACATTAATTCAGATCCAAATAATCCAAAATAATTTATATATAAATTATCAAACTTTTCATTATTCCATTTATTTTCAATACTACCTTGAACATATGCCCAATAAAAATCATGATCAACTTCATTATTATAAACCATAATAACTCCATCAATATAACCATCATTATCATAATCATAATCACTATAATCTATTTTATCATCTAAACTATTTAAAGCTTCAAGTAGTAATATTTTAGATCCGTCCATATTATTTTGTTTAATCGTTGAATAATAAAATGCAGAATTAGAGGGCTTATACCAATCTAAAATATCAAAAGTTAAATCAAGTTTACCATAACTACTCTTTTTATAGTATAATTTTACAGATTCAAATTCACTATTTTCTGAATTAAATACGGTATTAATATCATTAAGAACTTCATTTGTTGCATTATTATCATCAAGATTAATAGGAATAACTAAAACTTTAGGAAAACCAATAGAAGGTAATAATCCATAAAGTCCATTATTATCAATAGATAATCTATTATTAAAGTTTGCATCACAAACTAATAATTCATTACTTTTACAAACTTCTTCTTTATCCTTTAAAGATATTTCATATTGTTCAGATTTATATTCACATTTTTTGCCTTCTTTATGTGCAAGACCATTTTCTAAACAAGTTGGTTCTTTATCAATAACTTCAATGTAATCATGATTACAATCATTCTTACTACAACCAATAAATAAAAATATCATAAAGAAAAGTAAAACTAACAAATATCTCTTCATATTATACCTCTTTATATTATTATACCATAAATAATAACAAATAAAAAAACATAGTTATAAAACTATGTTTAGATTTTCTTTATAAAACATCTTCTACGTTTATGCTGAATATAATCAAAATTCTTCCATTGATTAATAATATGTTTATTATCTTCAAGATTTAAATTTGTTTCAGCATATTCAATATTATTATCAAGCATTGTTGTAATAATTCTACCTATCATAGATGCAGCAACACCTTTAGATTCATATTCAGGCAATACACCAATCAAACCTAAATCCATTTGTTTAGGATGCTTTATAGCTTTTAGTAATTTAAAAATACAAGGTAAAGTAAAATGACCTTTACTTTTTTGTAAAGCCTCACCAATAGCAGGGAATGCTAAAGCAAAAGCAGCTATTTTATCATTTTCATCAACGATAGTAATAAATAAATTCATATTAATAATTAATTGAAAATTATCAATCATCATTTGTTTCATACTATCAGTAAATGGTACAGTACCATATATCTTATCATATGTTAAATCAAGAATATCAAAGAATTGATCTTTATATTTTTTAATATATTGTTTTGGAGTAAGACCAGTAACAATCTTTAATTTATAATGCTCTAATATTTTATCACCAAGAGAAATTAATCTTTCAGATTTTTCTTTTACGGGCATTAATCTATGTTCAATCCAATCTACTTCTTTTTCATATCCATTATTTTCAATTAACTTTTGATAATATGGATAGTTATATTGTTCTTCATAAGTATTTAAATAATCAAATCCTTCAATCAATAAACCTTCACGTTCTAAATCAGAATAACCTAAAGGACCAACAATTTCAGTCATACCATTTTCTTTAGCAAATTCTTCAACTTTGTTAAATAAACTATCAGCAACATCTTGACTATCAATAGAATCAAATCTTGTAAATCTTACTCTTTTTTGATCCCATTTTTCATTACTAGCATTTTGGATAATTGCTGAAATTCTACCAACAATTTTATTATCTTGATAAGCGTTGTAAAAAACAGTTTTACATGTATCACTATATACATAGTCCTTACTAAATATTTTCTTTTCATCACTATAAATAGGTGGAACAAAATATTTATTTCCATTATATAAATTTAAAGGAAAATCTAAGAATTCTTTAATTTGTTTTTTAGTTGTTACTTCCTTTACTATAATCATTTAAAAACTCCTAATATTCAACAACATTAACCCAAGACAATAATAATTCTTGTTCTTCATCTTTTTCTTTAACAGATTGACTACAAGCAACAATAGGCATCCACTTTTGAATTTTCATCTTACTAACTCCTACTTTTTTGCAATAATAAGATAAATAATACTCAGCTCCTTCAACATCATTATCAAGTTTAAATCTTAAATAGCTTCTAGCAACATCTGCACTAGCATCACCTTGAGTAGCGTGGGCCCAATCTATAACATACATTTTTCCATCATTACCTAAAATAACATTAGATAAGTTTAAATCACCATGACATAGTTTATTTTCTTTTGCTAAACTATTAAGTCTAGTTAATAACTCAAATTTAGTATTATTATCAACTTTAGACATATTAATCTTTCTTGTCATCTTATCTTTAAGTTTAGTTAATAATGGACATTTACGTTTAAGTATTTCAATTTGTACATCAACTAATTTTTCAATACATTCATTTTTCTTAGAGTTATCTTCTGTTGCTATTTGTAATAGTGTTTTACCTTCAATAAACTCACTAACAATAGCCCATTTACCATCAATCATATTAACAGATTTAATACAAGGGATATTTAAATCAGTCTCTTGAACACGAGCTTGATTTAAAGCCTCATTTAAAATATCACTAACTACAAAATCATCATTAAAAACTTTGATACAATCATTATTTTCTCTATAAACAACTTTATTAGGTCTTACTGCAATAATATTTTTTTTATCCATATGATCACCTTTAAATATTTTTTGGCATATCTTTTTCTACAAAAGTTTTACCATAATAAGCATTTAAATACATTTGTTTAATTTCACTCATTAAAGGATAACGGCAATTAGCACCAGTACATTGATCATCAAATGCCTGTTCAGTCATAGCATCTAGTCTATCTAAAAAGTCTTTTTCATCTGGAACATAGTCTTTTATAGTTTTCTTAATTCCAATACATTCTTTTAATTCATCAATTTTCTTGATTAAATTATTTACTTTCTCATCATCATTCTTTCCACCAAAGCCTAAGCTATCACTAACCATAGCATATTTATGTTTAGTATTAGGATAAGCATATTGAGGGAATGTACCCATCTTAATAGGTTTATCACAAGAATTAAATCTAATAACTTCATCTAACATTAACGCATTAGCAACCCCATGAGGAATATGATGGAATGCTCCAAGTTTATGAGCCATTGAATGACATACACCTAAGAAAGCATTAGCAAATGCCATACCAGCCATAGTAGCAGCATTAGCCATTTTTTCTCTAGCTTCAGGATCATTACATCCATTATTATAAGCTCTAGGTAAATATTCAAAAATCATCTTTAAAGATTGAATAGCAAGTCCATCAGTATAATCAGTTGCCATAACAGATGCTAAAGCTTCTAAATCATGACTTACAGCATCAATTCCAGATGCACTAGTTAAACCTTTAGGAGCAGTCATATGGAAATCAGCATCAACTATAGCCATATTTGGTAATAATTCATAATCAGCTAAAGGATATTTAATACCAGTAGCTTCATCTGTAATTACAGCAAATGGAGTAACCTCACTACCTGTACCAGCTGAAGTTGGTATAGCAATAAAGTATGCTTTTTCTCCCATTTTAGGGAATGTATATATACGTTTACGAATATCCATGAATCTCATAGCCATATCCATAAAATCAACTTCAGGATGTTCATACATTACCCACATAATCTTAGCAGCATCCATTGCAGATCCACCGCCAAGAGCAATAATACAATCAGGCTTGAATGTATTCATTTGTTTAGTTCCTTCTTTAGCACAAGCAAGTGTTGGATCAGGACTAACATCAAAGAATGTTGTATAAACAATACCTAATTCATTCAATTTATCAGTAATAGGTTTTGTATAACCATTATTATATAAGAATGTATCTGTAACGATAAAGCAACGTTTCTTATCTAAACAAGTCTTTAATTCATCTAAAGCAACAGGTAAACAACCTTTCTTCATATATACTTTTTGAGGTGTTCTAAACCAAAGCATATTATTTCTCCTTTCGGCAACAGTTTTTATGTTTAATAAATGTTTAACTCCAATATTTTCAGAAACACTATTACCACCCCAAGAACCACAACCTAAAGTTAATGATGGTGTTAACATAAAATTATAAATATCACCAATACCACCTTGACTAGATGGAGTATTAACAAGTATTCTACAAGTCTTCATTGTATTACTAAATTTATTAATAATATCTCTATCTTTATTACTATCTAAATAAATAGATGAAGTATGACCAAATCCACCGTCACTTATTAATTTAGAAGCTTTATCAAATGCTTCATCTAATGTCTTAACTTTATACATAGCAAGAACTGGAGATAGTTTCTCATGTGCAAATTCTTCAGATAAATCAACAGATTCAACTTCACCAATTAATATCTTAGTTCCTTCTGGAACATCAAATCCAGAAAGTTTAGCTATTTGATAAGCACTTTGACCAACAATCTTAGCATTTAAGGCACCATTAATTAAAATAGTTTTTCTTACCTTATTCTTCTCTTCTTCATTTAAGAAATAACAACCTCTATTATTAAATTCTTTCTTACAAGCTTCATACACTTTATCAAGTATAATTACTGATTGTTCTGATGCACAAATCATTCCATTATCAAATGTCTTAGAATGAATTATTGAATTTACAGCAAGTACAACATCAGCACTTTCACAAATAATAGCAGGAGTATTACCAGCACCAACACCTAATGCAGGTTTACCACTTGAATAAGCAGCTTTAACCATACCAGGTCCACCTGTTGCTAAAATTATATCAGATTCTTTCATTATCATATTTGATAATTCAAGGTTAGGTACATCAATCCAAGAAATAATATTTTTAGGAGCACCAGCACTAACAGCAGCCTCTAATACAATTTTTGCAGCTTCAATTGTAGACTTTTTAGCTCTAGGATGTGGACTAATAATAATACCATTTCTAGTCTTTAATGCAAGTAAGCATTTAAAGATTGCAGTTGAAGTAGGATTAGTTGTTGGAATAACAGCAGCAATTAAACCAATAGGTTCAGCAATTCTTGTATAACCAAATTCCTTATTCTCTTCCAAAACTCCACAAGTCTTAGTATCTTTATATTTATTGTAAATATATTCACTAGCAAAATGGTTTTTGATTACTTTATCTTCAATAATTCCCATTCCAGTTTCACTAACAGCAAGTTTAGCTAGAGGAATTCTATTCATATTTGCAGCTATACTAGCTTTATAAAATATATAATCTACTTGTTCTTGTGTAAATGTTGCATACTCTTTTTGAGCTTCTTTAACTTTATTTATACAATAAGTTAAGTTTTCAACATTATCTACTATTATATTATCTATCATAACATTCACCTTCTTATATATTATACATCAAAAAGAGTATAAAATAAATATTCACAAAAAATAAAAACGCTTTTGAAAAAAGCATTAATAAGATATTCTTATTAATGCTATTTAATAAATTATGATAATAACGAGAATAATTTCCAAATAGAAAGGAACATAACTGCAAAAAATAATAATGTTGTAATAATATTATATACTTTAATAACTGGGCCACCATGGCTGATATTCAAAATTGTAAATACAATATTTACAATAGAACAAATAGTATTATAAATAACAGCACATATAATAAATAGAATTAAAAAGAATGCACTAAACACTACACCAACAGGATTCCCATCATTATCAATCTTTGCTGGAAAAATGAATGCAAAAAATAAAAATAATTCAGTTAGTAAAAAAATTGTTGTGACAATTGAACTTCCTAAACCTTTTTTCATAAAATCACCTCTATATACTATTATTATATAATGAATACATCATAAATGCAAATATTTGAATTAATAAAAAAAGAGATTGAAAAATCAATCTCTTATTCCCATTCAATAGTTGCAGGTGGTTTAGATGTAATATCATACACTACTCTATTAACATGTTTAACTTCATTTACAATTCTTGATGAAATCTTAACTAGTACATCATGAGGAATATCAGCCCAGTCAGCAGTCATTCCATCAATACTGGTTACAGCACGTAAAGCTATAGTGTAATCATATGTTCTCTCATCACCCATAACACCTACACTTCTCATTCCTGTAAGTACAGCAAAATATTGCCATATTTCTCTATCAAGTTTAGCATTAGCAATCTCTTCACGGAAAATAGCATCAGCATCTTGACAGATTTGAATCTTTTTAGGTGTAATATTTCCAATTATTCTTACAGCAAGACCAGGACCTGGGAATGGTTGTCTCATAACAATAAACTCAGGTAAGCCTAATTGTAATCCTAATTCTCTAACTTCATCTTTAAATAAACTTCTTAAAGGTTCAATAATTTCTTTGAAATCAACAACATCTGGAAGACCACCAACATTATGATGTGATTTAATAACAGCACTTTTACCTAATCCACTTTCAATAACATCAGGATAAATTGTACCTTGAACTAAGAAATCTACTTTACCAATCTTTTTAGCTTCAACATCAAATACATCAATAAATGATTTACCAATGATTTTACGTTTTTGTTCAGGTTCTTTAACACCTTGTAAAGCTTTTAAGAAATATTTAGAAGCATCTACTTTGATTAGATTCATTCCCATTTTTTCTTTGAATGTTTCCATAACTTGTTTTGCTTCATCTTTTCTTAACATTCCATGATCAACAAAAACACAAGTTAATTGGTTTCCAACAGCTTTATGTAAAATAGTAGCAGCAACAGCACTATCAACTCCACCACTCATAGCACATAAAACTTTACCATTACCAACTTTTTCTCTAATCTTTTCGATTTGTTCTTTAGCATAATCACCCATTTGCCAATCACCTAAAGCACCACATACTTTATATAAGAAATTCTTTAAGATTAAATTTCCATTTTCAGTATGAACAACTTCTGGATGGAATTGAACACAATAGATATTCTTTTGACTATTTTCATAAGCTGCAATCTTGCAGTTTAATGTAGATGCAATAACTTTAAATCCTTCAGGTAATTCACTTACTTGGTCAGTATGACTCATCCAACAAACACCATTAGGAACATTATCAAAAATAACACTCTTTTCATAGTTAATTTGTTGTTTACCATATTCTCTAATATTTGCATGAATTACTTTACCACCTAATAAATAACTAGTTAATTGCATACCATAGCAAATACCAAAAATTGGAATATTTAAGTCAAAGATCTCTTTATTAACTTTTGGTGAATCTTCACCAAATACACTACTTGGTCCACCAGTAAAAATAATACCAATTGGATCATAACTTTTAATTCTTTCAATAGAAATTGTAGCTGGAACAAGTTCAGCATATACTCCTAAATTTCTAACACGTCTAACAATTAATTGGTTATATTGACCACCAAAGTCAATAACTAAAACAACTTGATGATTATTTATCATAATTTAATATACTCTTCCCTATCAGCACCAACTGAAACATATTCAACTTTACATTCACAAGCTTTTTCAATGAATCTAATATAATCAATAGCTGCTTTTGGTAAATCTTCAAGTTTTCTACATTTTGTAATATCACAATTCCAACCATCAACGTATTCATAAACAGGTTTTGCTTTATCTAAAGCAAGTCCAGATGGGAATACATCACAGATCTTACCATCAATTTCATAATGAGTACAAACTGGAATCTTCTTTAAATAAGATAAAACATCCATCTTAGTTAAAGCAATTGTATCGGCACCTTGAATCTTGCATCCATATTTAGAAGCAACAACATCAAATCCACCAACTCTTCTTGGTCTACCAGTTGCAGCACCATATTCTCCACCAGCTTCTCTTAAAGCATTAGCTTCATCACCAAACATTTCACATGTAAATGGTCCTTCACCAACACATGTAGAATAAGCTTTCATAACACCAACAACTTTATCAAGTTTAGCAAATGGTACACCAGCACCAATTGGAGCATATGAAGCAATTGTATTTGATGCACTTGTAAATGGATAAATACCAAAATCAATATCTCTTAATGCACCAAGTTGAGCTTCAAACATAATTGATTTGTTATTCTTCATTTCATTATCTAAATAATCAGTCATATTAACAATATAATCTTTAAATGGTAATCCAAATTCTTTTAACCAATTAATGATTTCTTCAGGTTTAACTTTATCAGCTTTATAACCACCATTAACCATTAAATTCTTCCATTCAACGATATCACTAATCTTTTCAGTTAATTTTTCTAATTCTAATAAATCACCCATACGAAGAGTTTTCTTCATATATTTATCAGCATAAACAGGAGAGATACCTCTTCTTGTTGATCCAAATTTCTTACCAGCTAATCTATCTTCTTCAAGACAATCAAGTAAAACATGATATGGCATACAAATAGTAGCTCTATCACTAATCTTTAAGTTTTTAGGAGTAATTTCAATACCTTTAGCTCTTAAGTTATTAACTTCATTATATAAATGTTTTAAATCAATAACCATACCATTACCTAAAACATTAACAGTATTCTTTCTTAAAATTCCTGAAGGTAATAAGTTTAAAACATATTTCTTTCCATCTTCGATAATTGTATGACCAGCGTTATTTCCACCTTGATAACGACATACAATATCATAATCCCTAGAAAGAAGGTCAACCATTCTACCTTTACCTTCATCTCCCCAATTAATACCAACAATTGATGTTAACATAATAATAAGTACCTCCTACACCTTAATCTTTTCTGGTATAATAATAAACTCTTTATTTTCTCTTAGTAATGGTTCTATAACATTACTAATATAATCTGTAGTTTGAATATCACTAGCACCAATAAATGAATTAGAATTTAATACATTCTCTAATTCTTCTTTAGTTAAGTTAAATGCTTTATCATTAACAATCTTATCTAAACAATCATTGTCGCCACCATGTAATTTAATTTGTTTTGCAGTAGCAACAGATATTTCTCTTATATGTTCATGAAGAACTTGTCTATCTCCACCTTTTTCAACACAATACATTAATATATTTTCTGTTGCCATAAATGGTAATTCTTCATTTAAATGTTTTTTCATTACATTAGGATAAACTGTACCATTACTAATAACATTTGTATATAGTGAAAGAATTCCATCTATTGCAAGAAATGCTTCAGGAATAGAAATTCTTCTATTAGCTGAATCATCTAAAGTTCTTTCTAGCCATTGACTAGATGCAGTAATTGCAGGATTAAGTGAATTTACAATAACATATCTACTTAATGAAGCAATTCTCTCACTTCTCATAGGATTTCTCTTATAAGCCATAGCAGATGATCCTACTTGTTTATCTTCAAATGGTTCATCAAACTCCTTCAAATGAGAAAGTAATCTAATATCTGATGAGAATTTAGATGCACTTTGAGCAATTCCTGATAAAACAGAAATAACATAATAATCAACCTTACGACTATATGTTTGACCAGAAACATCATAACAACTCTCAAATCCCATTTCTTTAGCAATAAGTTTTTCAAGTTCTTTTATTTTATTCTTATCACCTTTAAAAAGTGTTAAGAAACTTGCACTAGTTCCAGTTGTACCTTTACATCCTAATAGTCTTAATCTATCTAATTGGAAATTAAGATTATCTAAATCATTTACTAAATCTTGAATCCATAATGTTGCTCTCTTACCAAGTGTTGTTGGTTGAGCAGCTTGAAAATGAGTATAAGCAAGAGTTGTAACATCTTTATTCTTTAATGCAAAATCTTTAAGATTATCAATTAAAGTAACTAATAATTTTTTGACTCTAATTAATCCTTTTTTCATTACAATAATATCAGTATTATCACCAACATAACAAGATGTTGCTCCTAAATGAATAATAGGTTTTGCTTTTTCACAAGAATCACAATATGTTTTCAAATGAGCCATTACATCATGACGTAATAATCTCTCATATTCCATTTCTTTTTCATAATCAATGTCGTAAATGTGTTCTTCCATTTCAGATATTTGTTCATCTGTAATGTCAAGACCTAAAGCTTTCTCTGCTTTAGCTAAAGCAACCCATAATTTTCTCCATGTTGAATATTTTTCATCTGGAGAAAAGATTCTTTTCATCTCATCACTTGAATATCTTTCGCATAATGGATTATCATAAAATTCTTTCATGTAAATCTCCAATCATGTAAATTTAATTATTGTAAACAATAATTCACAAACATATATATTATACCATAAATCATTTAGAAAATTAAGAGCAAATTAATAATAACGTTTTACATAAAAATAATCATTAATTTATTAAAAAAATAACTAATTCTACTTCTTTTATCCAAAAATAATAAAAATACTTGACAAATAAAATTATATTGTGTACAATATAATTGTAAAAAACAAAAAAGGAGGATTAATTATGAATAATTTATATGAATTATCTGTAATGAAAAGAAATAATGAATTATTTCCTTTAAGTGAATTAAAAGGAAAAGT
>JAEEJT010000119.1 GCA_016282055.1 Bacilli bacterium | reverse complement strand
CATTTAAATTAACAATAAAAAGTCTTAAACAAGAGTTATAATTATCATAATTAATTAGTTCACAATATCTATTAACGTCATTTTTAATTGCTTCACAATACTTACATCCATCTTTTACAAACAAACATAGATATTCGCTATATTCTTGTTTAAATATTTTATTATCTTCTATATAAGAATATTCGCTTTCTTCTTTCCAAATAGCTTTATAATTTAATATTTTCTTATTAAAAGATCTATAAATATAATTATCATTTTCCCAACCTATAAAAACAAAACCTTCTTTTGTTGGTTGAGGCATGCCATTTTTCTTACAGTATAAGCTATTATACTTATCTATATCTTGACACACTCCACCATCTAAATCAAAATTCACAATTTCTTTTTTACAAGATATAAAACAAAAACTAAGTATAAATAATAAAACTAATAAACTAAATTTCTTCACTAGCTTCACCATTTAAAAATGAATTTATTTCACTTTTACCATAAGCAATAAAAATAGATTGTTTTTTTTCATCAATTGTCTCAATTTTTATAAGCATTGGAGTACCTTTAATAAATAATTGTTCATAATCTGTACAACCATTAACATAAACCCCGGTAGGTTGATTACCAGTTTCGCCTAGTGTAAATTCTCTTGCAATTATTGATGCTTCTTCATCTTCTTTATGAATATTTAATTTATAAAACTTAACATCGTTATTTTTATTATAATATTTTATAATTGAAGGTAGGGTTGATTCACATATACTACACCCATCTTTATAAATATAAATATAATATGTTTCTTCTTCACAATTAAAAATATCATAATCATTTATATCATTAATTTCTAACTCTTTTTTACAAGAAACACTTAAACTTAAAAAAACAAATAAAAATAGTATAAAAATGAACTTTTTCATATTATCACCTTCAATATTATAACATATAAATTTTAAATATTAAATATCTTTTCAAAATACACTGTTAGTAAATATAACCAAGAAAAATCATTAGTGTCTTTAGTTATTTTTACAACAAATTGTCCCATTTTATATTCAAAACTAAATCTATCACTTAATTTATACCCAATCATTAATACTTTCTCACCATTTAAGTTATTACTTAAATCTCTTGGTAAAATAATTGTAACAAGATTTGGTGCTTCATTAATTCTTTCAATATTTTTACTTCTAAGAATAGCTTCTAAATATCTTTCTTCAATATAATTGTAGATATTATCACTTAATTTACCAAATCTATCTTGTAATTCATTAATAATATTGATCTTATCTTCTTTAGTTTTAATATTATTAATTTGTTTATGAATATAAATAATAATAGTATCATCACTAACATACTCTTTATCAACATGTTTAGATACATTAACTCTATATGTAACAGGTTTTTCTTCTTTAATACCTTTTGCTTTATTGATAGCTTGATTTAAAAGTTTCATATACATATCCATACCAATTGAATTAATAAATCCTGATTGTTCTTTTCCAAGTATATCTCCAGCACCTCTAATAGCAAGATCCCTAACGGCAATCTTATAACCACTTCCAACGCTAGAATACTCTTTAATAGCATCAAGTCTTTTAATTGAATTAGATGTTAATGTTTTATTCTCTTCATACATAAAATAAGCATAAGCAACTCTATCTGTTCTACCAACTCTACCTCTAATCTGATACATCTGAGCAAGACCAAGTCTATACGCATCATCAACAATTAAAGTATTAGAATTAGGAATATCAACACCAGTTTCAATAATAGTAGTACAAACTAAAACATTATACTCACCATCAATATATCTAGTAAATACATCTTCAAGTTCCTCTTTAGTCATTTTGCCATGACCAATACAAACATTAGCTTCAGGAACAAGTTTTTTAATCTTTTTACTAACATTAACAATATCACTAACTCTATTATGTAAATAGAATACTTGACCACCACGAGATAATTCTCTATAAATAGCTTCTTTTATAATACTATCATTCTTTTCTAGAACATATGTTTGAATAGGATATCTATCTTTAGGGGGTGTTTCAAGTAGACTTAGGCTTCTTATTCCAGTAACGGCCATTTGTAATGTTCTAGGAATAGGTGTAGCAGTAAGTGTTAAAACATTAATGTTATTCTTAATACGTTTAATCTTTTCTTTATGAACAACACCAAATCTTTGCTCTTCATCAACGATTAATAATCCTAAATCTTTATATCCAATTTCCTCATTTAATAATCTATGTGTACCAATAACAATATCAATACTTCCATCTTTTAACTCTCTAATAATCTTTTTTTGTTCATTTTCAGGTATTAATCTATTTAAAAGAGCAATCTTAATACCATATTTACTAAAACGATCAATAAAAGAATTATAATGTTGACGAGTAAGAATTGTAGTAGGAGCCATAAAAGCAACTTGTTTTCCTTCATAAACAGTCTTAAAAGCAGCACGCATAGCAATCTCAGTCTTACCAAAACCAACATCACCACATACTAATCTATCAAATAACACTCCTTTTTCCATATCGTTTTTAATTTCTTTAACAATACGTTTTTGATCTAGCGTCTCATCATATATAAAATCATCTTCGAACATCTTTTGCATTTCAGAATCTTTTTGATATTTATGACCAGATAAATTATTTCTTTTAACTTGTAAATCGATTAAATCTTTAGCAATTACTTCAAGTTGTTCTTTAACAACATTTTTCTTCTTTTCCCATTCATTAGTACCAATTTTAGTTAATTTAGGTACAACACCTTCAGCACCAACGTAATGCTCTAAATCAGTAATCTTATCCATTGGAATTAATAAATTCATATTCTCATATTGAAGTTCAAGATAATCATTAGTAATTCCATCTAAAGTAACACTTTTTATTCCAAGATATTTACTAATTCCATAATCAAAATGTACAACATAGTCACCAATATGTAAATCATCTTTTGAACTAATAGTAAGAGATGTCTCTTGTACACTTCGATAATGAATCTTTCTTTTCTTAATATTTTTATAAATCTCATCTTCAGTAATAACACGATATTCATTATATATTCCATATCCCAAACAATCATTACATACAATAAGATTAATTTTACTTGTTTTACTATCAAAACTATTAAGAATGCTATAATTAACATTGTTTTGATTTAATATTTCTTTAAATAGATTTAATCTAGTTTCATCTTTAAATACAATAAAAGTTTTATAATTATTATCATTTAAATCATTAATTAAAAAAGGAATATTATTCTCATAATCGACAGTAACAAAACAATTAAAATCAAAGATTTTATATAATGTTAAATTACTCATTCCTTTTTTAGATTTATTAATATAAATACACCTTTTAACTCTAGAAATAAAATCATCAATATTATATATATGAAATAAATCAAACTTAGAATTAGGTAGTATTTTATTTAATACTTCAAAACCCTCTTTAACACAAATTTCATAAGCATTTTTAATATCGTTATAACTATTATAAATGACACTAAAATTATCACTAAATTCACTCAAATAATCAAATAACATAACATGATTATTATCAATATAATTAATAAATTTATTCAACTTACCATATGCTTTATTATATTTAATATCATGTAATTCATTTTCAATAAAATGAGTAGATTCTATATTTAATATTTTTTCTTCAAATTCACTAATTCTATTCTCAAAAATAAACTCATTCATTGGATAAATATTAATTTCATCAACTTTGCCATTAGTAAGTTGTGTTTCTAAATCAAAAGTTCTAATACTTTCAACACTATCAAAATCAAAATTAATACGCACTGGTTCTTGATAACAAGAAGGAAAAATATCAATAACTTCCCCTCTAACACTAAACTCTCCTAAATGATATGTTGTATGAACTCTTTCATATCCATTTTTAACTAAAAGATTAATAAACTTATTTAAATCTATTGTTTTATTTTTCTTAATATTAATAACATTATTTCTAAATCTATCAATAGAAACTATTGGTCTTAAACAAGCTTCTATATGAGTAATTATAATTGTCTTCTTTCCTTCATATATATTTCTTAATGTAACCATTCTTTCTTGTAATAGTTCATTTGAAATAACAACTGCTTCACTACTAGCTAAATCATCAACGACGTATAAATTTAAACTCTCATATCCAATAACATTGCATAATGGAGCATAAAACGAATTAGCTAGATATGCATTAGGACAAACCATTAAGATAGTCTTATCTAATTCTTTGTATAATAAATCACTAAGTAATAAAGAGAAATTATCTGTCATTCCATAACAAAAAAGGCTATATTCAGAGCCTTTCATCATGTCTATTAAATTATTAATATCTTTATTTTTCTTTAATAAATCATTTATTGAATTCATACTAATTATATTTATTCATAAACTTATCAAATGTTAAAGTTAAATAATCTTTTAACATATCATTTGCTTTCAAAATTATTTCATTAATAAGTTCTTGTTCTTCCTTTTTAAATTTTCCCAAAACATGATTAATAATATCGGGTCCTTTAGATATACCAACTCTAATACGTTTAATATCTTCAGTTTGTAATAAATCAATAATGTTTTTCATCCCTTTTTGACCACCACTAGAACCATTAGCACGTATTCTAATCTTTCCAACAGGTAAATCTAAATCATCGTGAATAACAATAATATCACTAGAATCAACTTTATAATAATCCTTAACTAGTTTAACAGCTTCCCCTGATAAATTCATATATGTCATTGGTTTAACAAATAATACTTCTTGACCATATAAATTTGTTTTAACTAGTTCACACTTTAATTTCTTTTCAAATTTAAAATTTAAATTTAAATCTTTTAAACCAGAATCAATAAAAGTAAATCCAATATTATGTCTAGTATTAATATATTCTTCCCCTGGATTACCAAGACCAACTATCATTTTCATATTATTACCTTCCTTCATACAAAAAACCATAAGAAATTAATCTTATGGATTTAAATTAATCTAATAAATTCTTTTGAATCTTATAACATTTTAATACATTTTGAAGTAATGTTGCAATAGTCATAGGACCAACTCCTTTAGGAACTGGTGTAATGTAACTTGCAATTTCTTTGCAATCATCAAAATCAACATCACCGCATAATGTTCCGGCTACTCTATTAATACCAACATCAACAATTACGCTATCACGTTTAATCATATCACCAGTTAAAAACTTAGGTTGACCGATAGCAATACAAATAATATCAGCTTTCTTAGTAAAATCCTTCAAATTTTGTGTTTTTGAATGACATACTGTAACAGTAGCATTTTCTTGTAGCATTAATAATGCAAGAGGTTTACCAACAAGTTTACTTCTTCCAATTACTACAACGTTTTTACCATATAATTCAATATTATTATTCTTTAATAATGTGATAACTCCTCTTGCTGTTGCTGGTTCAATACATTTTTTACCTAAAGCAAGTTTACCTTGATTAACAAGATTTAATCCATCAACATCTTTTTTAGGGTCAATTCTATCTAATACATCTTCTTCATTAATATGACCAGGTAATGGTAATTGAACAAGAATACCATTAATAGAATCATCTTTATTACATTCATCAATCATCTTTAAAACTTCTTTTTGACTTATATTTTCATCAAATTGATAAACTTTAGTTTTAATTCCAACTTCTTCGCAAGCTTTTTCTTTATTTCTAACATAAATTTGACTTGCTTGGTTCTTTCCAACCATAAGTATTGCAAGAGTTATTATATCTTTATATCTTGATACCTCTTCTGAAATCTTAGTTCTAATAACTTGTGCTGTTGTAAATCCGTCTAAAATCATAACTCCTCCAAAATAAAACTCTACCTCATTATATAATAATTTAAAAAAATTGTAAAGATAAGAAAAGCTATTGTATAAACAATAGCATACTTATTCTATTCATCAACATCATCGAACTTATCTTCATCTAATTCATCATCTTCATAATATTCATTATTCATAAGTTCGAATTCTTCTTCAATCTCATCTTTTTCTTCAGTTTCATCATCGTCATCATCGATATTATTATCATCATTATCATCAAATTCATCTGATTCAGCATCATATGTATCATCTTTTAATTCATTATTTAATACATCTTCATCATCTTCATATGGATCATCGATTAAATATGCATCTTTATCGATAACATCATGTTTTTGTCTAGATTTTAAATCCCAAAGTTTTTCATTCTTCTTTGTTTCACCACAACAAACAAATAATCCACAAAGCATGAAATCAATTTGGAATTGACCAACTAATTCTTTTTCCTCTTTATAGTTTAATCCTTTTAATTCAAAAACTTCAGCTGTTAAACTATCTAAAGTACGAGGTTTAAAACTAGTATCATTTTCCATTAATTCAATAGCAATTTCAATGAATGATTTATTTATATATTCTTTTTTCATATAAATTCTCCTTTAAAGTTATTATTATTTTACACTAAATTTTGAAAAAATCAAGTATTTATTACTTATTAGTCAACTTATTATAAATTTCAATATCTGTTCTATCATTAGTCATAGGAGTAATTGAAATATAATTATTCATAACACATGCTGTATCAAGGTATAACTTGTCACTATCACAACTAGTTATATCATCTCCATATGTATATGTTAATCCATGATCAAGATTATCTAGTTTAAATTCTGTAGAGAAATTAATTCCACCTTGTCTTGTTATTTTTATCCCTTTAGAAACGTTTGGTAAATTAACATTAAATAAGTTGGCTTTATCTATTAAATTATTAAATATATAATCAATAGTTTCTTTAATATATTTTATACCATCAAAACTACTACGATGACAACTAAAACTAATGCCTTTCTTTCCTAAGCCACCAGCTTCAAATACAGCCGCACAAGTTCCAGAGTATAAAATATCATGACCAAGATTTAATCCTTTATTAACTCCAGAAAAGACAATATCAAAATCATATTTTAATCCATAATAAGCAAAACAAACACAATCAGTAGGAGTACTATCAATTGTATATGTTACTATATCATCAAAAACATCAACCTTTTTATACTCAATTTTTCTTCTTAAGTTTCTTGATTGACTCATACAACTTTGTTCAGATGATGGTGCAACAACCATTACTTCACCATAATTCTTGGCAATACTTACTAATTCCTTTAAACCATAAGAATCAATACCATCATCATTAGTTATAAGAATTCTCATAGCCAACCCTCATTATTTTCCTTATATTCCTTTAATACTTTATCTGCATCCATTAATAAACTATTAATTTCTTTTTTATTATAAACAGTTCCACCACTAGCTTTAGCGTGTCCTCCACCTCGATATTTTTCAGCAATCTCATTTACATTAACAAATCTACTTCTTAATCTAACACGAATAGATTTATCTGGAGTATCTATAAAAGCAATCCACATCAAACATCCTTTAATGGATTCAATAACAGATATCATTGCACTGCTTTCATCACTTGTTAAATTAAATTTCTTTTGTAATTTTTTAGTAACATAAATATATGCAACACCATTTGGAGTAATTTTAAAATTATTAAGCATATGTCCTTTTAACTTTAAAGATCTTTCATCAGTTAAATATAGATGAGCAAATAAACTATCAACATCTATTCCTTTATCCAATAGAACACTAGCCTTTCTTAATGTATCGCCATTACAACTATCGAATTTAAATCTTCCACTATCTGTTACAATTCCAGTATAAATACAAGTTGCAGCCTCTTTAGATAAAACTAATTCATCTTTAAAAGCCAAATAAAACTCACAAATCATTTCACTAGCACTAGATTTCTCTTCTTCAATCCATTCTAAATTACCATATGGTTCAAGATTAATATGATGATCAATACGTATAACCATCTTACAATCTTTATAATGATTATTAGAAACTCTAGACGGTATACTAGTATCAATGATAATAGCAATACTATCTTTATAAAATTCTAAGTCTTCTTTATCTTCTTCACCTAAAAAATTTAAATACTCAGCATAATCATTATTAATTACTCTAACATCTTTATTAGGAAAACTATCTTTTAAAATATGCTTTAACCCTAAAGTAGATCCAACAGCATCTCCATCAGGTCGTGTATGTCTACAAATTAATATCTTATCATTTTCTTTAATGTTATTTAAAATTTCATTCATTAATTCTTTATTCATTTATTGCACCAACTTTTCTAAGTCTTTTATCATTTCATAGCATTCATCAAAACTCTTTAAACCACAACCACTAGCTTTTTGATGTCCACCACCACCATATTTAACACAGACAGGATTAATATTATATTTACCACTTCTAACTTCAGCAATAATTCCATCTTCATCTTCGGTAAAATTAACCCAAATATCAACACCTTTAATACCAGCCATAGTATTAACCATACCACGAGAAATCGAAAATACATCAACGTTCATTTCTTTTATTTCTTCTTTTGTTGTCATAATATATGCAACATTCTTTTCACTGAATTGAATTTTTAATACATATTTAGCTCTTAATAATATATTATCAAAAGATTCTGTATATAATGAATCATATATATAATTAGTGTCAATATCATATTCCATTAACTTACTAACAACATAAAAAGTTCTTGATGTTGTTTGATCATATCTAAATCTTCCACTATCTGTTACAATACCAGTAAATAAACTAGTAGCAGATTCTTTACTCAACTTTAAATTATTTAAAATAGCATAATATCCAATTAAACCACAACAACTTTCAAAACTTTCATCAATTAGTTCAAGATCACAATATTCACAACATTTAATATGATGATCAATTTTAATTAGTTTACTAGCTTTTTGAAATCTATCATCACTAATTAATTTAGGATCAGCACAATCTAAAACAAAAACCAAAGCATCATCATAAAAAGAATCGGGTATTACATCCATTTCCCCTATAAAACTATATCTAGCAGTCATATCTCCTACACAATATACTTTCTTATTAGAAAAATTATCAAGAATTAAATGCTTTAATCCTAATTGACTACCTAAAGCATCTCCATCAGGTCTACTATGACGATGAATAATAATTCTATTATATGATTCTATACATTTCAAAATATCTTTAAACATAAAAAATATCTCCTTATTGTTAATTTTATCATAATCTAATAATATTTTCAATTAAACAAAATATATGTTATAATATTATTGACTTTATGGAGGATAATATATGTGTGTATTTTGTAAAATAATTAATAATGAAATAGGTTCATATAAAATATATGAAGATGAAAAAATTTTAGCTTTTCTTGATATTTCTCAATTAACAATAGGTCATACTCTTGTTATTCCAAAGAAACACTATGAAACAATCTTAGACCTAGATTCAGAAACATCAAAAGAAATATTTGATTTAGTTAGAAAACTTTCACTAAAAATTGTTAAAGCGACTGGAGCAAAAGGAGTAAATATAATAAATAATAATAATGAAATAGCTGGACAAGCTGTAAATCACTTCCATATTCATATTATTCCAAGATATAATACTCAAGAATTTTCATTTAATACAAATCCTAATAAATTAACTGAAGAGGAATTTATTGAACTAGCAAACAAAATAAATAATTAAAAGGCACTCTTGGTGCCTTTTTTTTATTCTTCTGATGTAGCTAAAGAAAGTTCATTTAATCTTTTCTCTAGTTCACCATAAAATGTATCAAAATATTTATAATCTAAACAAAAAGCAAGAACTTTTGCTTTTTCATATTTTAATTCTAAATTTTTACAAATAAATTCAATTTTCTTAATGTGTTTATATTTCTTATAAGAATTAATTATCATTCTTAAATCCTTATCAGTTTTTATATTATATTCAATTCCATCATAAGAATAAACAACTTCATAACTACCATAATATTTATTAATCATTTTTAACATCTTTAATAAATCATCATTTTGATAATAATATATAGTATATTTCATATCATGATTAGTGTAATAATAATTATTATTAACCAAAAACTTGTTAAATTGTTCCATATATTTTTCTATCATAGTAATATCTAAAACAATCTTTTTGTTGTATTTGTAAATAATTTGATCATCATCAGATTCATCAATAATAATATAATCATATGAGTCATCAAAACTATTTATATTTTCCTTTGTACTTAAAAGAGTTTCAATCTTAAAAGCAGGTTTTTTACCTTTAAGAAAAATATGAAAGTTATTTAATCTATCATAATCAAAAAATACAAATAATATTTTAAAATCTTCTACTTTCATATTAATCTCCTTTCAATACTTTAGATGGTTTCTCAAAACTTGCCTTAACGGAAGGTATTAAACCAGATATTACATTTATTATTATACCACTTAATAAAATAATAACCACTATTTTTTTGTCAAACACAACAAAATCAACAGAATTACTTGGATTATAACCCAAATTATTACTCATAATACCTCTAACCATATTATTAATTGGCATTTTTAATAAATGAGTAAATATTACAGCAAAAATACAAGATATAACACCTAATATTATATTTTCGGAACTAAAAACTTTAACAATATCTAACTTTCTAGCTCCAATACATCTTAATAATCCAATCTCTTTTCTTCTTTCAATAACAGATATATATGTTGTAATAAAAATCATAATAGCCGAAACAATCAATGAAATACTACCAAATATTACTAATGTTTTTGTTAATAATTCAATAAATGTTTGAAACTCTTTAGATAAAGAACTCATATAATCATAATAAGTAATATTATTTAACTTACTATATTCAGAATAACCTTTAACATAGTTTTCTATATAATTTCGATCTTCAAAAGATAAACTATAAATATTTATACGTGTAATTTGTTTTACAGCACCCAATGATATTAACAAACTTTCATATTGATAATCGATGGTTCTTGTTTGAGATAAACTAGTATTTATTGTAAATTCTTTACCAGTTGTAACATTATATGTTGTTCCTCGATTTAATTGATCAACAACAACATCAGATGCTAATGCCTTTTGATGAACATATTCAGTTAATTTAGTAGTATAAACTAAACCTGTTGAATAAAGTGGGAAACTACAATTTTTGTTTTCTCTTATAATAGCAGTAATTCTTACAACATCATTTGATAAATCATATTGTTGTTCATAACTTTTTTTTGTGACATATCTATCGCGCAACTCATCATAAGTATAATAAATATTATTATCAATAATTTTATATTCTTTGTCTAAAATCTCATCAAATGAATATTCATCTTTATCACACTCTAAACCTAATGAATCAAGTATTTGAGCACTGACAGTATTATAAGAATCAACTACAAGAGCTAGTTCATTATATTGACTTGGAAGCTTTCCTGCTAAAACATCATATTGCGATAAAATAAACTCTTCATTGTCTAGCATCTCTTGTAAATATGAGTTAGATAATCTTTCAACTTCACCATCATAATTATAATATAATCTAAAATTTACAGATTGAGAATAATTAAGTATAGTATATTTAGATTTATCAAGTTTACTAATATAATCAATAAATTTTTCATCAATATTATTAACATGTTCATAATTAGTTAAAATATTAGAAACAAGTATTTTTTTATCATCAGGATACTCTACTCTATTTGAATATATGTTACCAGTAGAACTAATTACTGCACTACTCCTAACAATTACGGGATAGCTTTCTAATGCTTTACTTTGTACATCATTAATATATAAAGTTGTTCCTTTAGATACACTTAATACTAAAATAATTGCAACAATTCCAATGCATCCAGCAAAACTAGTTAATAATGACTTTAATAAATTAGAAATAATGTTTTTTATACTAATCAAAAAAGATGTTAAAAAGTTCATTTTTACACTTCTTAAATTAGCTTCATCCATTATATCATTATTATTATTTAAAATTTCATCACTTTGAATTTTTCCATCAAATAATCTAATAATTCTATCACAATGTTGAACAGCTAATTCTTCATTATGAGTAACCATAATAACTAAACATTTTTTTGATAATTCTTTTAAAATTTTAATTATATCTTTAGATGTTTTCGAATCAAGAGCTCCAGTTGGTTCATCAGCTAAAATTATTTGTGGTTTATTAATTATTGCTCTTGCAATAGCAACTCTTTGTTGTTCACCACCAGAAAGTTGTGTAGATTTTTTATTTAAAAAGGATTCATTTAGTCCAACACTTAATAAACTTTGCTTAACAAGTTCTCTTTTATTTTTTGTTTTATTTTTTGATAAATCTAATGATAATTTTATATTCTCATAAACCGTTAAATTTTCAATTAAAAAAGAATTTTGAAAGATAAAACCAACACAATTATTTCTATAAGCGTCGATTTTTTTTGAACTTAATTCAGTTATATCTTTATTGTCAATTAATATATTTCCTGAAGTAGGAAAATCAAGCCCTCCAATAAGATTAAGTAAAGTAGTTTTACCACATCCAGAAGGTCCTAAAATTGAAACAAAACCATTGTTTTCAAACTTTAAGTTGATATTTTTTAATATTTTAAATTCATTTTTTCTATTAGAATAAGATTTAAAAAGTTTTTTGATTTGAATCATAATTATCACCTAAAAAAATTATATCATTATTATAAAATATAAACAAGAAAAAACAAAAAAGCAAGATTTTAACCTTGCTTTTAATAAACGATTATTTCCTAATTATTTAATATATTCACAGCCCATATATGGAACTAATACATCAGGAACTTTAACAGTACCATCAGGTTGTTGATAGTTTTCTAAAATAGCAACTAATGTTCTTCCTACAGCTAGTCCACTACCATTTAATGTATGAACATATTCCATCTTTCCTTCTTTATTTCTTGTTCTAATATTTCCACGTCTTGCTTGATAATCTTCAGCATTTGAGATACTTCCGATTTCTCTATAGCAATTTTGAGAAGGAATCCAAACTTCAATATCATATGTTTTTGCCATTCCAAAACCCATATCTCCTGAGCTTAAACTTACAACATGATATGGTAATTTTAACTCTTTTAATACATCTTCAGAATCTAACAACATCTTTTCTAATTCATCATAACTATCTTTAGCATTACTAATTTTAATTAATTCTACTTTGTTAAATTGATGAGTACGAATTAATCCTCTAGTGTCTCTACCAGCACTACCTGCTTCACTTCTGAAAGCCATTGTATAACTACAATGTTTAATTGGTAATTTATCATAGTCAACAACTTCATTTCTATACATATTAATAGTAGGAACTTCAGCTGTTGGATTTAAAAACCAGTTTCCATCATTGCATGTTAATTTAAAAGCATCTTCCTCAAATTTAGGAAGTTGACCAGTAGCTGTCATACTTTCTCTATTTACAATATATGGTGGGATAATTTCAGTATATCCATGTTTATTGCTATGTAAATCCATCATAAATGCAATTAATGATCTTTCTAATCTAGCACCTAATCCTTTATAAACAACAAATCTACTTCCTGTAATTTTAGCAGCTCTATCAAAATCTAAAATATCTAAAGCTTCACCAATTTCATAATGAGCTTTTGGAGTATAATCAAACTTTGTTGGTTCCATAAACTTTCTAATTTCAACATTATCGTGTTCATCTTTACCAATTGGAACTGATTTATGTAATAAATTTGGAGTTCTTAATAATGCATCTTTAATTTTTTCATCTAATTCAACAACTCTTTTATCTAATTCTTGAATATCATTTCCAATATTTGCAACACTATTTAAAACTTCAGTAGCGTCTTGTTTATTTCTTTTTAATTCTCCAATTAGTTTACTTTTTTCGTTTCTTTCCTTCTTTAATAATTCAACTTTTGTGATGATTTCTCTTCTTTCATCATCCATTTTAATAACATCTCTTAAATAACTATAATCTTTTTGTCTAGTATTTAAACGAGCTATTACTTCTTCTAAGTTTTCGCGAATCATTTTTATATCTAACATAATATCCTCCTAAAAATATAAAAAGCCCTTATACATATTGTATAAGGGACGAAATTACTTCCGTGGTACCACCCTAATTAGGCTAACCTCACTCTATAATTCTATAACGTGAATCAAACGTAAGCTATTAACTTCCTTCCAAGGTAGATTTTAAAAAGCGTAATCTTAATTTTCACCAAACATTAAGTCTCTAAAAATACAATCTTTCTAAATAGTCTTGTCATTAGTTTATATTATTATATTCTTTTAAAATGAATTTGTCAATATTAATCCTCAGTATCTTCATCCTTGAATGTATAATCTTCATCAAATTCAAATCCTGAAGCATCTTTTTCTAATACTTCTTCCTCTTCCTCAGTTCTAGGAACAATAGCAATACTTACGGCTACTTGATCATCTACAAGTTTAATAATACATACACCTTGAGCATCTCTACCAACAGTATTAATTTGATCTAGATGAGTTCTTATAACCATACCTTTATCAGTAACAACTAATAAATCCTCATCGCCTCTAACAGTAGTTAAGGCAATCATATTACCATTCTTTTTAGTAATATTTAATGATTTAACACCTTTACCACCACGAACTTGAACTCTAAATGCATCAACATTTGTACGTTTTCCGTATCCTTTTTCAGTGACAATCATGATTTCATCACCATCAGTATTAACAATCGCCATACCAACCATACGATCTTCTGCATCAATCAATAATCCACGAACACCGGCAGATATACGACCCATAGGTCTTACATCACTCTCACTAAATCTAATACCTTTACCATTGCTAGCACCAAGAATAATATCCTTTTCACCATCAGTAATACCTACTTTAAATAATTCATCACCTTCGTTAAGAATAATAGCTTTAATTCCATTAATTCTAATGTTTGTGAATTCACTTATTTCAGTCTTCTTGATAATTCCTCTTCGTGTTGCAAATACAAAGTATCCGTTTTGAGTTACATCATCATTAATATTTAATACTGTAGCAATCTTTTCATTTTCTTCAAAATTCAATAAGTTAACGATAGGTAAACCTTTTGCTGTTCTTGAAGAACATGGAATTTGATATGCTTTTATCTTATATACTTTACCAAAAGTAGAGAAGAATAATAGAGAATCATGAGTAGAGGTAAACATTACTCTATCAATATAATCATCATCTGTTAGTTTTGCACCAACAATTCCTTTTCCACCTCTATTTTGAGCACGATATGTATCAACAGTTAATCGTTTTACGTAACCTCTATTTGTAATAGTTATAATAGCATCTTCAACAGGAATTAAATCAGCATCTTCTATTACTAAATCGTCACTTAAACTAATTTCACTCTTTCTTTCGTCTCCGAATCTTTCCTTAATATCTTGTAATTCTTTGACAACAATTTCAAGTTTTTTATTATTATTTTTAAGGATTTCTCTTAACTCAATAATTAATTTCTTTAAAGAAACCATTTCTTCTTTTAACTTATCGACTTCTAATCCAGTTAATCTAGATAATTTCATATCTAAAATAGCTTTAGTTTGAACTTCAGTTAAGTTAAAAGCACTCATTAAACTCTTAGTAGCTTCTTCATTAGTCTTAGACTTCTTAATAATTTGAATAACTTCATCAATACTACCTAAAGCAATTAATAAACCTTCAATAATATGAGCTCTTTGTTCAGCTTTTTCTAAATCAAATTTAGTTCTTCTAGTGATAACTTCAATTTGATGTTCTAGATAGTTCTCCAAAACCTCTTTAATATTCAATACTTTTGGTTGACCTTTTACAAGAGCTAACATATTCATACCATAAGAAATTTGCATTTGAGTATGTTTAAATAAATTATTTAAAACAACATTAGCATTTGCATCTCTTCTTAATTCTATTACAATACGTATGCCTTCACCGCTTGATTCATCTTGCAATCCAGTAATACCATCAATAATTTTATCTCTAACAGTCTCCGCAATACGCTCTAATAGTCTAGTTTTATTAACTTGGTAAGGAATTTCCTTAACAATTATAGCATTTTTACCATTGCCAAGATCTACAACCTCAGTTTTTGCTCTTAAAACTATAGTACCATTACCTGTCATGTATGCCTTTCTTACTTGAGAAAGACCCATAATACATCCACCAGTAGGGAAATCTGGACCTTTAATATAATTCATTAATCCTTCAATAGAAATATCGGGATTTTTAATTAAAGCTAGCAATCCATCAATTACTTCAGCCATATTATGTGGTGGAATATTAGTTGCCATACCAACAGCAATACCAGTAGCACCATTAACTAGTATATTAGGAAATCGACAAGGTAAAACAACAGGTTCTCTTTCAGTTCCATCATAGTTATCTTGAAAATCTACAGTATTTTTATTTAAATCTCTTAATAATTCAAGAGCAATTTTACTCATTTTAGCTTCAGTATAACGAGATGCGGCTGCACCATCACCATCAATACTACCAAAATTTCCTTGTCCATCAACTAAAGGATATCTATAACTAAAGTTTTGGGCCATTCTAACCATTGATTCATAGATGGCTGCATCACCATGAGGGTGATATTTACCCATTACATCTCCAACTATACGAGCAGATTTTTTTGTTGGTTTATCAGGAAATACACCTAACTCATTTAAACCATACAAAATTCTTCTATGAACTGGCTTCATTCCATCTCTAACATCAGGTAATGCACGAGATACAATAACACTCATGGCATAACTTAGAAAAGATGTTTTCATCTTTTGTGATAAATCAACTTCTTTAACACCACCTAAATGATGTCCATCAATTAATACATCTCCAGTATTTTCTGTATTAGTTGAATCTTGAGTTGTTTCTAATTCTTTATTATCTTTTTCATCCATAATTTAAACTTCCTATACATCCAAATTTTCAACAAATACAGCATTTTCTTCAATAAATTCACGTCTTGGTTCAACATCATCACCCATTAACATGCTAAATACAGTATCAGCTTCAATAGCGTCACTTAAAGATACTTGTAATAAAGTTCTATTATTAGGATCCATTGTAGTTTCCCATAATTGTTCATAATTCATTTCACCTAAACCTTTATAACGTTGAATTGTTGGTTTAGAGGCTTTTGAAAATGTTTCAAGTATTTTTTGTAATTCTTCATCACTATAAGCATATTCAACACGTTTATTTTGAGACACCTTATAAAGAGGTGGTTGTGCAATATATACATAACCATTTTCTATAAGAGGTCTCATGAATCTATAAAATAATGTTAATAACAATGTGCAAATATGAGCACCATCGACATCGGCATCGGTCATTATTACAATTTTATGATATCTAGCTTGATTAATGTTAAATTCCTGTCCAATTCCAGTACCAAAAGCTTGAATCATAGAAATAATTTCTTTATTACTTAAAGCTCTATCCATTCTAGCTTTTTCAACATTTAATACTTTACCTCTTAGTGGTAAAATAGCTTGAAATTCGCTATCACGGCCTTGTTTTGCACTTCCTCCGGCAGAATCTCCCTCGACTATATATATTTCACATTTAGAAGGGTCTTTTGATCTACAATCAGCTAGTTTAGAAGCTAATCCTAATGATTCAAGTGGACTCTTTCTTCTAGTTGCCTCTCTTGCTTTCTTAGCGGCTAATCTAGCACGACTAGCTAAAACACTTTTTTCAATGATTGTTCTAGCAACAGTAGGATTTTCTTTTAAGAACGCATCTAAACTATCAGTTAATATTTGAGAAACAATTCTTCTAACTTCAGTATTACCTAATTTAGCTTTTGTTTGTCCTTCAAATTGAGGATCTGGGTGTCTACAAGAAATAATGGCAGTTAAACCTTCTCTAACGTCATCACCAGTTAATCCTTCGTCTTTTCTAAATATATTTGATGTTTTTCCATAGTTGTTTAATACTCTTGTTAAAGCATTTCTAAAACCTTCTTCATGAGTACCACCTTCTGGAGTATAAATGTTATTAATAAACGAATAAATTGAACTATTATAATCATCAGTATATTGTAAAGCTATCTCAACTTCAATATTTTCAACAGTCTTTTCAACATAGAAAATATTAGGGTGTATAGGGGTATTTGTCTTATTTTTATTCAAATAAGCAACATATTCTGTAATACCACCCTCATAACAATAACTTACCTGCTTAATTTTTTCAGGATTTCTACTATCTGTCAATGAAATTCTTAAACCTTTATTTAAAAAAGCACTTTGTTGTAATCTAACCCTCAAAGTTTCATAACTAAATACTGTAGTATCTCTAAAAATATCTCCATCTGGCTTAAAGATTACTTGAGTACCATGACCGTCTGTTGTACCTATTTCTCTAATTGGATATAATCTTTTACCCAATTTGTATTCTTGTTCATAGGTTTTACCTTCTCTTTTAATAATAACATGTAACCAAGTACTTAATGCATTAACTACACTGGCACCAACACCGTGTAAACCACCTGATACTTTATATGTATTACTATCAAACTTACCACCAGCATGTAATATTGTAAATACAGCTTCGGCTGCACTAGCACCAGTCTTTTTATGAATATCAACAGGAATACCACGACCATTATCCTTAACAGTAATAGTATTTTCTTTACCAATAGTAATCTCAATAGTATCACAGAAACCAGCCAAAGCCTCATCAATAGAGTTATCAACAATTTCCCATACTAGATGATGTAAACCACGTTCTCCAGTAGAACCGATATACATACCAGGACGTTTTCTTACAGCTTCTAATCCTTCAAGAATCGTGATACTTGATCCACCATATTCTTTTTCAGCCTCTTCAACCTTCTTGGCTTGAGATTCGCTTTCTTTTTCAATTTCTATTACGTTACTTTCTTCTGGCATATTAACACCTCTACATTCTTATTATATTACATTTTTTAATTAATTCTTTATCAATACCATCTAAAACAGATGTAGTAATTATTGTTTGAACGTCTTTTGGAATAATAGAGAGAAGCTTATTTTGGCTTTCTAAATCTAATTCTGCAAACACATCATCAAGAATTAATATTACATTTTCAAATTTTTCTTTCAAATAATCAACAATTCCAAGTTTCAAACAAATAACAATTGTATTTTGTTGACCAATAGAACAATACTTAGCAAAATTCTTATAATTCATTTCAATAGACAAATCATCTCTATGAACACCTATAATAGATGCTCCATGTTCTATTTCTTTATCAACATAGTTATCAAAAGTTATCAACAAGTTATCAACATCATAGTTGAACTTATACTCAAAATTTAATTCGTAATTTATATTATTAAATAATTTAGCGTATTTATTTACATAAATAAATAAATCCTTTATGAATTTCTTTCTTTTATTGTGAATATATAATATATCATTTATTAATAAGTTATTATAAGCTTTTAATATAAATAACGAATCTTTATTCTTTTTAAATCCCTTTAAAAGGGCATTTTTTTCTTCAATAACTTTGTTATAATTCATTAAACTATTAAGATATTTCGAATCAATCTGAGAAATATAAACATCTAATAGTTTTCTTCTATAAAAACTATCGTTTTTCAAAACAAAAACTTCATTAGGTTCAAAGCAAACCAGTTTAAACAACCCAATATAATCTCTAATTCTATTAAATTCTTTACCATTTAACATTATTATCTTCTTTTTATCAAAAAAAGAATAGTTAATTTCTTTAGATTGATCATCCAATTCAAATAACGCCTTAATATTAGTATAATTATCATTTTCAGATATATATTCAACATCTCTATTAGTTCTAAATGACTTTGTCATCATTGTGACATAAATCGACTCTATAATTGATGTTTTCCCACACCCATTTGGACCAAAAATTATATTAACGCCATTTTGAAATGAGTAATCACCATTTTTAATACATCTAAACTTATTAATTTGTAATCTTTTTAAAGTTAACATAATTATTTAAATGATGAAATAATAGTAAAAGTCTTGTTACAAAGAACAACGACATCACCATTATATAGTTTTTTTCCTCTTCTATTTTCTTCTACACTATTAACAGTAACTTTATTGTTCATTAAAAATTGTTTAGCTTCTGCTCCATTAACAATAATATTAGCTAATTTCAAAAATTGCCCTAATTTTATAAATTCAGTTGTAATATTAACTTCCATATACATATCTCCATATATATTTATATTATACCACTTTTAGGCATTAATTTCTAGTGTTTTTTTGAAAATTTGCCTTAAAATTTCATTTATATTCGATTTATATAAAAATGTGATTTTCCTTACTTCAAAACAAATTGTAAAATAACGGAAATTTTAGGGGTTATAAAAAATAATATTTTACAATTAGAAATCCAAAAAACAAGCATAAATAAAAGCTCCTCTTTCTATATATTATATAGTTGTAAAAACCCATTAATTTATAAATATATATGTATATATTTATGACTGATTGGTCATTGATTGTTTATAAGAAAATTATTGGTATTATACATCATCATAATCATGTATTTTATATAATTTTTAAAAAGCACAAGATCCTTATTGTTGACTAACAAAAGACAATAAACTTTAAATATTTCTATATTTAAATATTTATTTATTTAAATAATTTTAAATTTCTGATAATCAACAAGTATTATACATATATACATATATCAATATATATGTTATATTAATAACTTACCCGTCTTGATTATAATATTAATAGAAAATGAAGCTATACTTTAATACCATACAATACTTAAAATAAAAAGCATT